>DASURT010000285.1:0-7053 GCA_036375515.1 Sphingomicrobium sp. | reverse complement strand
TTCCTGTCCTCCGACCCGCCGCGAAGCGTCGGCTGGAAGCTCGTGGCGGTGAACCTGTCGGACATTGCGGCGAAGGGCGCGGTTCCGGCCGCGGCCCTGCTCTCGCTCACGATTTCGGGCGACGGCCAATGGGAAGCGGATTTCCTGAGCGGGGTCGAAGCGGCGTGCGAGAGCTATCGATTGCCGCTGATCGGCGGCGATACCGTCGCGCTGCCGAAACGCGCTCCGCGCGTGCTCGGCCTGACGGCGATCGGGCGCGCGGGGAAGCGCACGCCCGGCCGCAACGGCGGCAAGCCGGGCGATGCTTTATGGCTGGTCGGCTCGGTCGGAGATTCGGCGGCCGGCCTCGCGCAGCTGCGCGCGGACGGCGAGGCGACCGGCCCGCTGGTGGATGTCTATCGCCGGCCGGTCCCGCTGCTCGCCGCCGGGCAGGCGCTGGCGCCCCATGCCAAGGCAATGATGGACGTGTCCGACGGACTGCTGCTCGACGCGCGCAGGATGGCCGAGGCAAGCGGCTGCCTCGCGGCGATCGACCTCGACGCGCTGCCCCTGTCCAGAGCCTTCGTTCGGGTTCGCGGGAATTCGCTGAGCGCCCGGCTCTTCGCCGCTGCGGGCGGCGACGATTATGCCCTGCTGATTGCCCTGCCGCCCGAGCTCGATCCGGAAACGCTTCCTTTACCGTCCGGCGTCACCGTGCACCGCATCGGAGGTCTGGAGGCTGGCACGCCCGGCATTCGGCTGGTGAGCGGCGGGCACCCGATCGAGGCGCCGGAGAGGCTGGGATACGAGCATGGCAGCGATCACACTTCGTCAATGGCTGGTCGCCCTTAGCGGCCTCCTCTCGGGGGTAACCGCGGCGCTTCTCCTGCATTAAGTCCGGACCAGTTTTCCGCAGGTTGCAAGCTTGAACGGCGCCTCATAAAGGGGCGCGACTCATCCGGCCGCGCGTCCGCCAGCCGGCCTTTCTGTTTGCCGCCAAAACGGGGAACCACCGATGAATTTGACTCTGATCGCGATCGCCTGCGGCGTCATCGCGTTGCTCTACGGCATCTTCACCAGCCGCCAGGTGCTCGCCGCCCCGGCCGGCAACCAGCGCATGATCGAGGTCGCCGGAGCGATTCAGGAAGGCGCCAAGGCCTATCTCGGTCGCCAGTACATGACGATCGGGATCGTCGGCGTGGTGGTCGCAGCCATCCTCTTCTTTCTCGTCGGCCCGCTTCAAGCGCTCGGCTTCGCGCTCGGCGCGATCCTGTCCGGCTCGGCGGGCTATATCGGCATGAACATCTCGGTTCGCGCCAACGTGCGCACCGCCGAGGCCGCGCGCTCCAGCCTTCAGAAGGGACTGACCGTCGCCTTCCGCGCCGGCGCGATCACCGGCATGCTTGTTGCCGGCCTCGCGCTGCTCGCGATCTCAATCTTCTTCTACGTTCTGGTCGACGTTCGCGGCCTCGCCCCGAACGACCGTGAAGTCATCGACGCGCTCGTCGCGCTCGCTTTCGGAGCCTCGCTGATCTCGATCTTCGCGCGTCTTGGGGGGGGCATCTTCACCAAGGCCGCCGACGTCGGCGCCGACCTCGTCGGCAAGATCGAGGCCGGAATCCCCGAGGACGATCCGCGCAACCCGGCCGTGATCGCGGACAACGTCGGCGACAATGTCGGCGACTGCGCCGGAATGGCCGCCGACCTGTTCGAGACCTACGTCGTGACCGTCGGAGCGACGATGGTGCTGATCGCGCTGCTCGTCACCGCGAGCACCAACCTGCTCGGCCTGATGACCCTTCCGCTCGGAATCGGCGGCGCGTGCATCATCACGTCGATCATCGGCACCTATTTCGTCCGCCTCGGCCGCAAGCAGTCGATCATGGGCGCGCTCTACAAGGGCTTCCTCGTGACCGCCGCCCTGTCGGTTCCCGCGCTCTATTTCGTCACCCAATATGCGCTCGGCGACCTGAACGCGGTAGTAGGCGGCGCCACGGACGCGGTCACCGGCGCAACGACGGGCGGCTTCACCGGCTGGGATCTCTACTGGTCGATGCTGGTCGGTCTTGCGGTGACCGGCCTGATCGTGTGGATCACCGAATATTATACGGGGACCCACTACCGGCCCGTGCAGTCGATCGCGCGCGCGTCGCAGACGGGCCACGCGACCAACATCATCCAGGGGCTGGCGGTCAGCCTCGAGGCGACCGCGCTCCCGGCAATCGTCATCTGCGTCGGGATCATCGTGGCCTATAGCCTCGCGGGCCTGATCGGCATCGGCTTTGCCGCCACCGCGCTTTTGTCCCTGGCGGGCATGGTCGTCGCGCTCGACGCCTACGGCCCGGTCACGGACAATGCCGGCGGGATTGCCGAAATGTCGGGGCTTGAGGACGACGTCCGCCACCGCACCGACGCGCTCGACGCGGTCGGCAACACGACCAAGGCGGTGACCAAGGGCTATGCGATCGCGTCGGCCGGTCTTGGCGCGCTCGTGCTGTTCGCCGCCTACACCACCGACCTCGGCCGCTTCGCGGGCGACCTCGGAGTGGCGTTTGAGGACATCGATTTCTCGCTCGCCAACCCGTACGTCATCGTCGGCCTGCTGCTCGGCGCGCTCCTCCCCTACCTGTTCGGAGCGCTCGGAATGATGGCGGTGGGCCGTGCCGGGGGCGCGGTGGTCGAGGAAGTCCGCAAGCAGTTCCGCGAGAATCCGGGCATCATGGACGGCTCGGTGCGTCCCAATTACGCGCGCACCGTCGACCTCGTGACCAAGGCGGCGATCAAGGAGATGATCCTCCCCTCGCTGCTTCCGGTGTTCGCGCCGATCGTGATCTTCTTCATCGTTCGCGCGATCGCGGGTCCGGCTCAGGGCTTCGCGGCCTTGGGCGCGCTGCTCATCGGCGTGATCGTCTCCGGCCTGTTCGTCGCGATCTCGATGACCAGCGGCGGCGGCGCCTGGGACAATGCCAAGAAGTACATCGAGGACGGCAATTACGGCGGCAAGGGCTCCGAAGCCCACAAGGCCGCGGTGACCGGAGACACGGTCGGTGACCCCTACAAGGACACCGCCGGCCCGGCCGTCAACCCGATGATCAAGATCACCAACATCGTTGCGCTGCTTCTGCTCGCGGCGCTCGCGGGCCACGCCGCAGGCTAATCGTTCCGGCGTTTTGAACTCGAGCCCCGCTTCGCCAATTGCGGAGCGGGGCTTTTCTCATTCCGACAGGCGGCCTCACGCCTCGACTTTGCCGCAGTGCTTCCGTTTCGCCGTTTCCTCGGCCTTCGGACCGAAGCGAAAGGCGCTTTCGGGCCGCCGATCGAAAACACTGATATAGTCGCGCGTCAGAGGCACCGCGTCGCGCCGCCGGGCAAGCTGCATGTGGAACACCATCAGCGGCCCGTTCCGGAACAGCATCTCGCAGGCGGCCAGATAGAATTCCCACATCCTGCAAAAGCGCTCGTCGTACAGCGCGGCGGCCTCCGCGCGATGGCGCTCGAACCGGTCGAACCAGCGCTTGAGCGTCTCGGCGTAGTGGACCCGCAGGATCTCGATGTCCGTCACCCACAGATGGCTGGGCTCGATCGCCGCCAGCGTCTCCGACAGCGACGGAATGTAGCCGCCCGGAAAGATATACTTGCTGATCCACGGATCCGGCACCGTCGGCGGAGCCATGCGTCCGATCGCGCTCAACAAGGCGATGCCGTCCGGGGCCAGCGAATCCCGCACCTTCGAGAAGAATGCGCCGTAGTTCCGCGCGCCCACATGTTCGAACATGCCGACCGAAACGATGCGATCGAAGCATCCTTCGATCGAGCGGTAGTCCATGAGCTCGAAACGCACCCGGTCGCCGAGGCCCGCTCGTTCGGCGCGCCGGCGCGCGGATTGCAGCTGCTTGTCCGACAGCGTGATCCCGGTGACGTCGACGCCGTAGTCGCGCGCCAGTTCGATCGCGAGCCCGCCCCAGCCGCAACCGATGTCGAGCACGCGCTGGCCGGGCGCAAGCAGCAGCTTTGCGGCAATGTGACGCTTCTTGGCGGCCTGCGCCTGTTCGAGCGTCGCCGCCTCGTCGACGAAATAGGCGCAGCTATATTGCTGGTCGGCATCGAGAAAGAGGTCGTAAAGCGTCCCCGACAGATCGTAATGGTGCGCGACATTGCGGCGCGAACGGAGCGGGCCGTTGCTCCTCAGGAACGTGCGCAGGCGCCGCGAAAGCCAGCTGCCGACCCCGTGGAGCGGCCGTTGCTCGAACGCCGTGAAATTTCCGGTGACGAGCGCGAGCAGTTGCCGCACATCGCCCGCCTCGATCGTCAGCGTGCCGTCCATATAGGCCTCGCCGAATGCGCGCGATGGGCTGAGCGCAATCCGCGCCGGGAGGCTCGCCTCATGCAGGCGGACGGTGACGCTCGGCCCGACCCGGGCATCGCCGAAGACGCTTCGGCGTCCGGCTGAATCGATAATCGTGAGACAACCGCCCGCGACGAGCGATCGAAGGAGTCCGCCGAGCAGCGGGAGGGAGGCCGTTCGTTCCGGTCGTCGCGGAACACCTAGGTTCACATCATGATGCATCGTCATCGGTCCCTGGGGACAATGAGCCACACCCGCCAATTTGAAACCCGCGTGACTCAAGCTCGGTTCCACCCCGCCGCAAACCTTGTCGCCGGCATCGTCACAGCCGACCGGCTTCACCGGCCCGAACATTGGTCCCGCAGCGGGGGGCTTTTCTTTTGCGCGCCGAACGCGTTGAAGCGCGGCATGAGTCACGCGATCCGAGTGCATGAGACGGGCGGACCCGAGGTTCTGCGTTGGGATACCGTGGAGGTCGGAGCGCCAGAACCCGGGCAGGTCAAGCTCCGGCAGGAGGCCGCGGGCCTCAACTTCATCGACGTCTATCACCGCACCGGCCTCTACCCGCAGCCGCTGCCCTTCACTCCGGGCACCGAGGGCGCGGGCGTGGTCCAGGCCGTGGGGCCCGATGTGACGAACGTGAAGGTCGGCGACCGCATCGCCTATGCCGGGCCGATCGGCGGCTATGCCGAAGAGCGGCTGATCGATGCCGGCCGCGTCGTGAAGCTACCCGAGGCGATCTCGTCCGAGCAAGCGGCGGCGATGATGCTCCAGGGACTAACCGTGCACATGCTGTTGCGGTCGGTGCACCGCGTGCAGGCGGGCGAGACGATCCTGATCCACGCTGCGGCTGGCGGAGTTGGCCTGATCGCCTGCCAATGGGCGAAGGCGCTCGGGGCAAGGGTGATCGGCACGGTTTCGACCGACGACAAGGCCGAACTTGCCCGAGCCCACGGCTGTGACCACCCGATTGTCTATACGCGCCAGGATTTCGTCGCGGAGGTCGAGCGGATTACGGGCGGCGCAAGGCTCCCGGTCGTCTATGACGGGGTGGGGCGCGAGACATTCCTCAAGTCGCTCGACTGCCTGCACCGGCGCGGCCTGATGGTGAGCTTCGGCAATGCCTCCGGCCCGGTCGATCCGTTCCCGCCCACGCTGCTCGCGCAAAAGGGCTCGCTCTTCCTGACCCGGCCGACAATGCTCGATTATGTCGCGACCCGCGAGGAGCTGGAACTCGCGGCGGGCGACCTGTTCGAAATGGTGACGAGCGGCAAGGTGAAGATCGAGGTCAAGCAACGCATCCCGCTCAGGGACGCGGCCGAAGCCCACCGCTTGCTGGAGCGGAGAAAGACGACCGGATCGACGGTGCTGACGATCTGACGGCGCCGCCTTCCATTTCGGGGAATCGCAGAGTAAGGCTCCGCGACTTTTTGTCAGCAGAGGAAGAGGGATCTTTGGCCAAGGAAGAATTGCTCGAGATGCGTGGGCAGGTGGTGGAGCTGCTGCCCAATGCGATGTTCCGCGTCCGCCTCGAGAACGGCCACGAGATTCTCGGCCACACCGCCGGCAAGATGCGCAAGAACCGGATCCGCGTGCTGACCGGCGATGAAGTGCTCGTCGAGCTGACGCCGTACGACCTGACCAAGGGCCGCATCACCTATCGCTTCATGCCCGGCCGCGGAGGCCCGCCCGGCTACACGGGCTGACGCACGCCGATGCGGTTGATCCTCGCCTCGGCGAGCCCGCGGCGCCTCGACCTCCTTGCCCGGATCGGAGTCACGCCGGACGCGGTGATCCCCGCCGACGTCGATGAAAGCGTGCGGAGGGGCGAACGGCCGCGCGACCATGCGCTGCGGTTGGCCCGGGAAAAGGCCGAGGCAGTCGCCGCGAAGGAACCGGTCGCGCTGGTGCTCGCCGCGGACACGGTGGTCTCGGTCGGGCGGCGCATCCTGCCCAAGGTCGAGGATGAAGAGACCTTGCGCGCCTGCATGCGGCTGCTTTCGGGGCGGCGGCACCGCGTGCTGACGGGAGTGGCGGTCGTCATGCCAGGGGGCGAGCTTCGCGAACGGCTCGGCGAGACCGTGATCGCCATGAAGCGTCTCGCGGAATCCGAGATCGACCATTACGCCGGTCATGGCGAGTGGCGCGGAAAGGCCGGCGGTTACGCGCTCCAGGGCTATGGCGAAGTTTATGTCCGGCACATCGCGGGGAGCTATTCGAACGTCGTCGGGCTGCCGCTCGCCGAGACGCGGGTGCTCCTGAAAGCCGCAGGGTACCCGATTGCCTGAGTGGCGGATCGAGCGCGGGATCGGCGAAACCCGCGCCGCGTTGGTCGAAGACGGCGAGATCGTCGAGGCGCGGATCGAGCTCGACGGCGCGATGCCCGCGGGATCAGTCATCGAGACGCGATTGGTCAATGCCGGCTCGAACGGCCGCAATGCGGTCGCGCGCGATGATTCCGACGTGGAATATCTGCTTCCGCGCGGCGCTTCGGGCGTGACCGAGGGCGCGCGCGTGAACATCGAGGTCACTCGCGAGGCCATCCCCGGCGGCGAACCGTGGAAACGGCCGCTGGCGCGGCTCACGGACGAGCCGCCGCGCGAGGCCCCATCGATTGCCGGTCGCGAGTTGCGCTTTCCCGGAGCGTGCGACGAGCTGGGCGACTGGAGCGAACTCCTCGAAGAAGCGCGGAGTGGCACGGTGCGATTCGAAGGCGGGGAGCTCAGGAT
>DASURT010000284.1:0-3799 GCA_036375515.1 Sphingomicrobium sp. | reverse complement strand
CTTTGGCGGCGTCCCATCGTTGGCCGCTTCGGGCAATGCCGAGGCCTTTGCGTCTTTGACTGCCACCGTCCCGCTACCGGCGGACGCTGCCGCAAACCTGTTACTTGCGCCACTGATAAGGCGTGTCATCGATTCGCGATCCACCCATTGGGCGACCACGGCGTCCGTCCAGATGATCGTCAATCCGGCCGCTAGCATTGTGCAGAAAGTCTTGATCATGGCTCGTGCTCCTTCTCCAATTGGAAGGTCTCGCTTCGCAAGGCTCATTGGCGCGGCGCGATCTCGATGACGGCCGGGTGGGTCAGGATGAAACTCGTGTCGTTGGTGAGCCGGTTGACAACCTCGACGCTGGTTTGTAGCTGCGCGCAGGCGGGGAATTCATTGGGATCCTTGAACGCCACCTGCGCGCGGATCGCGAGCCGGGTACCGAGACGAGTATTGGGGTCGCCGATGAAGCGCTTCTCGACCGCCGCGCCGCCGCGCAGCTGGAAGATGTTGGGGTCGCCGACCGTATTGCCTTGACGATCGATGAAGCTCAGAGTCACCGGGCAGGCCGAGTCCTGGTTGGGATCTCCAACGAGGACTGCATTGAGCTCCGCGGTCTGCGCCCCGTTGACCACGCTGAAGATCGGGAAACCATGAATGATGATGGCCTCGGCGGCAGCGGCGCCAGCGAGCGCCGCGAGTCCCGCGAGAACGGACAGCTTGCGATGACGGAACGCGTTCATGGAGTGGCTCCTTTGCAGATGACTTCGGTTGGGTTGCGCGCCGTGCCGACTCGGCAGGCGACGACGCTTCGCTCGGCATCCGGTGCGCGTGAGGAGCGGAGCGTAGACGCCGCCCTCTGTGCCGCCACTGTGCCCGCGGCCTACTTCGCTTCCGTCTCGGGGCTGTCCGCTCCAAGCACGTCTCTGATCGTCTGGCGGATCCATGTTTGAACGGCTTCAGTGTCGAGCCGGGCGTTCGTGTTAGCGCTGAGGCAATCGATGCCCCCGTCGCTGACGTTCGCCACGAGTCGCTCGGTTTGTGCTCCACCGCCGGGACGAAGGTTCAGAAAGATCGGCCCGCCCGAGTCGCCGAAGCAGACGTTGCTAGGCAGGGACCAGGTCGCCCAGTTCTCGTCCAGCACCGAGTCCAGGCTCGATGTTCTGAAGCGCCGGAGGCCATCCCAGTTGCCTTCCTCGGCATCCGGGCTCGGCAGCGGGTAGCCCACGATCGTCATCGGCGTCCGCGCGCCCTTTAGCGTCTCTAGGAAGCCTGGCGCCGCCAGCTTGGCTGGCGCGATGTGGCGGACAGCTTGTTCAAGGAACACCAGACCAGTGTCCTGAATGCCTGGATCGCCCGCGTGGAAGATGTCCTGTGTTGTCGGGTCGCAGCCCGGGGGACCCGGACAGGGCGGGATCGACGGATGAGTGACGACCCTCCACTTGATCATTCCCGATCCAGGGTCCGTGCGCTCTTTGGCGACCCTGATCCAGGTTGTCTGATCGAGGGCATCCGCATCCAGGCTCACGAACAAGGCAAAGAACGACGGCTTCGGGAACTCGGCAGGACCCGTGCAGTGGCCCGCCGTGAGGAACACTCTCTCGTGGATCAGCACTCCGCTGCAGTGCGTACGGCGGGCGACCACATTGCCGTCGTCGTCGAGGATGGCCACGATGGCTGCCCCCACATTCGAGTAGCGATTTTCGTCATCGATTGCCAACGCGTCTATATCGAACGGATCTTCGGCGCGAGCCGTTGGCATCGCCAGCAGCACTCCAATAACAAGAGTGAACCGGACCATCGTTTTGGCGTGCGACCATAATGTCTTCATTAAATTCTCCCGTATGGAACCGTTCAGCTTGTCTGCCTTCGCGGCTTAGATCGCCGCGTCGTCATTGATTCAAAGGGTGGCGGCTGACGCGTACGCTCCCTCGAACAGAACGAGCGCGGCGACCGCTATCGGGGACGTGCTCCTGTGAATCGATTCCGCCTTCAGATATCGGATCCTCCGAGACGTCCACACGCGAAGTCTTGCGCCGGAGGAGGCGGAGCGAAATTGCGCTTTTGGGCGGGATCTGGCGACCGCGCTCGACGAACCAGCGATTGCGGAGAGGCGCGCAGGCGACTAGCCTGCTGATCTGGCGCGACATTGCGGAAACCTGACGCGAAAGGGCACGCCCCTTCGGGCTAGCCCGAAAAGGCCGCGACGTGAGAGCACTTGTCGTCGATGACCACCCGCTCATCCAGGAGGCGGTGGGCGCCGTCCTGCGTCGCTTGGAGCCAGAGGTGGCGATCGACGTCGCCGGGGACTGCGAGCGTGGGTTGACCTTAGCTGGACAGGGAACGGAACCTGATCTCGTCCTGCTCGACCTGAACCTGCCTGGGCTGTCCGGAATCCCTGCCTTGAAGATCTGGCGGACGCGCTATCCCGGAGTGCCGGTCGTCGTAATTTCGGCCGCGACCGACCAGCAGACGGTGCTGGCCGCTATCGCCGCGGGAGCGGCGGGGTACATTCCCAAGTCCTCTTCGAACGAGGTGATGCTGCACGCGCTCAGCCTGGTGCTTGGAGGTGGACGGTACGTACCGCCCGAGGCGCTTTCGCGTTCTGCTGGCGACGATGCGATGTCGGCGCGATCACGCCACGCGAAGGCGCTGTCGATCGAAACGCTCGGCCTGAGCGCGCGCCAGGCCGAGGTACTGAAGTTGATTGCCCAAGGCGCGTCCAACAAAATCATCTGCCGGGAACTTGGCCTCGCGGAACGGACCGTGAAAGCCCACGTCACCGCGGTCTTTCGCGCGCTCAAAGTGACCAGCCGGACGCAGGCTGCCATCGAGGCGTCGAGGCTCGGGCTCGTCGATCCACGCAGGTAGCCTAGTCGAATGTTTTGCATTTGCGGAACATTGCGATATTGCAGTGACAACGGAGCTTGTCTTCAAAACGCAGATCAGCCGCGGTCGTGCCGCCTGAGACGTCGCGCATGTACCGTCAGCGCCGATTACAATCCAACGGCGGACATCGTTGACTCAATGACCGCTGCAGATCGATAGTGCCGTCGAAAGACCGCTCTCAGCGACGTGACTGTAAGGCGGCTCGTGGCCGCCTACGGCCACTCGCGTCGAGTGGAGTGGACTTGGAGCCCTGCCCGCTTCAGCAAGACGGGGCCCAGACCTGCCCGTGAGAAGAAGTCGGCCCTCCGCAGCCTCGATTTCATGATCCGGGGTTGCTGCAACCTGGTCGGTTAAACGATCATTTTTTGCACGCTTTCCGGGGTGACATTCCGGATCAAGCGGGTCATCATCGCGCCGTGCTGGCATCGAAAGCCCCATTCTTTTCCCGCCATTTCGGCCTTGCGGCCCCATGGCGACGGCGCGATGATCAGTCCGAATTGTGGAGGTAGCTTGCCACCTGGTCGCTCGTCGCGAGCGATGAAGCAGGCACGCGATGCTGGCCGCGTGGATCGTGTCAGCCGCAGAGAGAAGCTGGAGTTTTCGGACTCCGAAGAGCGCGAAGTCAACCCGAGGCTGCCTTGCTGCTTGCCGAAGGTATTGCGAGTCGGCCTGGCGACATCGACGTGGTCATGGTGCAGGGCCACGGCTTCCCGCGCTGGGAAGGCGGATCGGTGTTCTGGGCCACCCAGCAGGGCCGAAGGCAGTTGGCCACTGATCTGCGCCAGCTGGTGGCAGAGGCCGGGCGCGGCTTCGTGCTGGCCGATCTCGGTCCTCTATTTGCGACCTGAGCGAAGCCGTTGCCAGTCGCCGAACAATCGTGGCGCGGGCTCAACGCGCCAAAGCTGATGCTTCACGACGGAAAACG
>DASURT010000283.1:0-2842 GCA_036375515.1 Sphingomicrobium sp. | reverse complement strand
GATTGCGGGGAAGAGGAGCGGGGTCGCCCAGGTGTTGTCGAGGATGGTTGCGATCCCGCGCTCGCGCGCGACGCGGCAGATGCCGGGCACGTCCTGGACTTCCATGGTCTGCGATCCCGGGCTTTCGAGCATGATCGCGCGAGTGGTTTCCCCGATATCCGGGATGGTCAGCGGATCGTAATAGCGCGTGGAGACGCCGTAGCGCTTCAGCAAGGTGTCGCAGAACTTGCGCGTCGGGCCGTAGATGCTGTCGGCCGCGAGCAACTCGTCCCCCGGCGAGAGCAAAATCAGCAAGGCGGCCGTGATGGCGGCAAGTCCGGACGAGTAGAGGGCCGTGCCGGCGGCCCCGGGCTCGAGCCCGGTCAATGCTTCCGAGAGCGCCCAATGGGTCGCCGTGCCCTGGAGCCCGTAGCGATAGACGCCAAGCTCGGGTTTGCTTCCCTGAAGCTCGGCGACGCTGTCGAACAGGATCGTGGAGGCCCGTTCCACCGGCGGATTGACCAGGTGGCGGCGCCATTCCTTGCGGCGCCCGCCATCCACGAGTTTCGTCGATGATTTTGTCTCACGCGCGCTCATCCGCTCGCTCCGCGATTGGCCGAGCGCACCTTATGGCAGGACGAGCGGCGGCGTTTAACCCGTCCGGCTTCTGCGGCCGAACAGCCCGATCAGGCCGATGAGCCCGAGAACTCCCCACGGGAAGGAGCGCCTTGACGGCTCGGCGGGGGGCGGGGCCGCTTCTTCGGGCACGGCAGGCTCGGCGGCCATCGCCGGGGCTGCTTCGTTCATCAGGTTCGCGTCCATCGCCATTTCGTTCGTCGCGGTCACATTCTCAGCGGCTTCGTTCGCCACCGGCTCGGCAGCATTTTGAGCAAGAGCCGGTGAGCTGACGACCAGCGCGCCGGAAATCATTACCAAAGCAGAGACCCGCATTTCATTCCTCCGTTATTGCCGCGGCCTCACTCGACGGACGCCGGGTGGTAACTGTCGTCGGCATGCTCGCCGCGAAGCCCCACGAGTCCGATCAGCCCGAACAGGCCAACGATGTTCCAAACCAAGTCCAATCCTGTCTCTCCGCTGGCAATCCGGCTCATCGTTTCGGTCCGGACTCCGCCTCGAGCATTATCGTCCGCGGGCTGCTGTGCTGCTGCTGGACCGACGACAGCAGTCGCGAGGAACAACGCGACTATCATGCGTGTGCGCATGGGCGCCCTCCTTTGCGTTGCGTGCCCATGGCCAACTAGCGGCCAAGGTCGCGGCTCCGTAACATGATTCTCAGGCTGGTGCGCCCCAAAAAGCAAACGCCCGGACCGGCAATTGCGCGATCCGGGCGTCCTGCGTGACGATTGCTCGTCAGCCCCCTTGGATGTCGTTGCCGGCGGTGTCCCCAATCACGCCCGCAGCTCCCCGAACCTACGACCCCAAGGGCCAACTCGTTCGGATGCGGCGGACGCTATGCCGCCGCCCGTGAACTGTCACGCGCGGATTTGATCCTGTGCGGCTTTTGCATAGCTTCTGTGGCGATGGGGCCACATCGACCTCGCGCGGTTGCCAGCGGCGACGGTGCCCCGCTACAGCGCGCCACCATGCGCTGGTCCCGAGCCTTCTTGCCCGTCCTCAAGGAAAGCCCCGCCGACGCTCAGATCGTCAGCCACAAGCTGATGCTTCGCGCGGGGCTGGTCCGGCAGACGGCCGCCGGAATCTACGCGTGGCTGCCGCTCGGATTTCGGGTGCTCCGGAAGATCGAGCAGATCGTGCGCGAGGAGCAGGACCGCGCCGGCGCGATCGAAATGCTGATGCCGACGCTACAAGCGGCCGATTATTGGCGCGCCACCGGCCGGTACGACGCTTATGGCCCCGAAATGCTCCGGATCACCGATCGGCAGGAGCGCGAGCTGGTGTACGGGCCAACCAACGAGGACATGTTGACCGCGATCGTTCAGGGGTCGGTCAAAAGCTATCGCGACCTGCCGCGCACGCTTTACCATATCCAGTGGAAGTTCAGGGACGAGATCCGCCCCCGCTTCGGAGTCATGCGGGGCCGCGAGTTCCTGATGAAGGACGCCTACAGCTACGATCTCGACGAAGCCGGCGCGCGGATCAGCTACAACCGGATGTTCGTCGCTTATTTGCGGACCTTCGCGCGGATGGGGCTGCGAGCGATCCCGATGCAGGCCGACACCGGCCCGATCGGCGGCGATCTCAGCCACGAGTTCATCATTCTCGCGTCGTCGGGCGAGAGCGAAGTCTTCTTCCACAAGAGCTGGGAGACTCTCAGAGCCGCAGAAGATTATGTCGTCGACGCCGACGACCACCCCGCACTGCAGGCGTTCGTCGATTCGATGACCGCCGATTACGCCGCGACCGACGAGAAGCGCGACGAGGCCCGCGAGGCCGCGCTCGGCGCCGACCTCAGGCAATCGCGCGGGATCGAGGTCGGGCACATCTTCTACTTCGGCGACAAGTACACCAAGCCGCTCGGCTTCAGCGTCAGCGGCCGCGACGGCGAGCCGGTCACTCCGGTCGGCGGCAGCTACGGCATCGGCGTGTCGCGACTCGTTGGAGCGATCATCGAGGCGAGCCACGACGACAACGGGATCATCTGGCCCGAACCGGTGGCCCCCTGGCGCGTCGGGGTCGTCACCATGCGCGCCGACGATGAACCGAGTGCCGCCGCCGCGGACAGCCTTTATGCAAAGCTCAACGCTGCCGGCGTCGAAACGCTTTACGATGATCGGGACGAGCGAGGCGGGGCGAAGCTCGCCTCGATGGACCTGATCGGCCTGCCCTGGCAGGTCATCGTCGGCCCGCGCGGGATCGCGGCCGGCACGGTCGAGTTAAAGCG
>DASURT010000282.1:0-2369 GCA_036375515.1 Sphingomicrobium sp. | reverse complement strand
ACCGGCTCCTTCTGCGGCAGCCCGGCCTTCATCGGAAAGTCGGTCCGGGGCAGGAAGACGGTCGAACGATAGTCGGTCTTGGTCGGGGCGTCGGCCATGGAGGCCGGGCCTTAGCGGGCCGATAAGAGATTGCAAACTGACGCGAAGCGTCACCCCGGACTTGATCCGGGGCCTGCCTTTTCTCTTTGAAGTGAAGGCGGATCCCGGCTCAGGGCCGGGATGACGGCTAGTCGAGCGCCAGAAGCCTGCGCGCCTGCGCCTCGTCCTCGCGCATGTGGGCGACGAGGGCCTCGACCTCCTCGAACTTCTTCTCCTCGCGGATGAAGGCGTGGAGCGCGACCTCGATCGTGCGCCCGTAGAGGTCACCGTCGAACCCGAACAGATGCGCCTCCAGCAGCTCTTGCGGCGGCTCGAAGGTCGGGCGGACGCCGAGGCTGGCGACGCCCGGATATTCGCTGTCGTCGTCGAGCGTCACGCGCACCGCGTAGATGCCGTATTTGGGCCGCTGGTAGTCGCCCAGCTCAAGGTTCGCGGTCGGATAGCCGAGGTGGCGGCCGCGAGCGTCGCCGCGCTGGACCACGCCCTCGATCGCGAAGTCGCGGCTGAGGAGGCGCGTCGCGGTTCTCGTATCGCCGGCCTCGAGCGCTTCGCGGATCCGTCCCGAGGAAATGCGCGTGGCGTCGAGGAGCACCGGCGCGACGGCTTCGGCGACAATTCCGTGCTCCGCGCCGAGCGTCCTCAGCGTCTCGACATCTCCCTTCCGCCCGCGGCCGAAGGTGAAGTCGTCACCGGTCACGACGCCGGCCGCCCCGATCCGCCTCGCAAGCACATCCGCGACGAAATCTTCCGCGCTGGTCGTCGCCAGCGCCTTGTCGAAGCGGAACACCAGCATCGCGTCCGCGCCCGCGTGCGCGAAGAGATGCTCGCGCTGATCGAGCGTGGTGAGGCGGAACGGGGGCAGGTCGGGCTTGAAGAACTTGACCGGGTGCGGATCGAACGTCGCGACGATCACCGGCCGCCGCTCGTGAAAAGCCCGCGCGATCGCCCGCCCGATCACCGCCTGATGGCCGAGGTGGAAGCCGTCGAAATTGCCGAGGGCGACGATGCTCCCCTTGAGGTCCGCGGGGATGCCGCCGTCGAGGGTCAGGCGCTGCATGTGATCCGTCATTGCGAGGAGCAAAGCGACGAAGCAATCCACTTTCGTGCGACGGGCAACTGGATTGCTTCGCTTCGCTCGCAATGACGAGGGCGCAGATGCTTGACTTGGCGCGAACCGAATCCTATCTGCGGCGCATCCCGATCCACCGGTTTCCCGGCGGCGCATTCGTGCGCGCGTCGGTTTTTCGTTTAGGAGCGGGTTTTTTAGCGACGAGATAGGGCACTCCCGCCCTGTGGAGCTGAAGAAGGGTAGAGAATGGCTCGTATTGCCGGGGTGAACATCCCCACCAACAAGCGCGTCGAAGTGGCGCTTACCTACATCCACGGAATCGGGCGCACGACCGCCCAGAAAATCATCGGCCAGCTCGGGATCAGCCCCGACAAACGCGTCCAGGACCTCACCGACCAGGAGGTGCTGCACATCCGCGAGGCGATCGACAAGGACTTCACCGTCGAGGGCGACCTCAGGCGCGAGACGGCGATGAACATCAAGCGGCTGATGGACCTCGCCTGCTACCGCGGGCTTCGCCACCGCAAGGGCCTTCCGGTCCGCGGCCAGCGCACCCACACCAACGCGCGCACCCGCAAGGGCAAGGCCAGGCCGATCGCCGGCAAGAAGAAGTAGCAAGCGAGCGACCGTCCGTTGGGACGGTCACGAGACGCTACTCAGACGGATTCCAAGGGATTAGGAACGAGATTTAAATGGCTCAGGCACCCCAGCGTCTCCGCAGGAGGGAACGCAAGAACATCACCGCCGGCGTCGCCCACGTGAACGCCAGCTTCAACAACACGATGATCACCATCACCGACGCCCAGGGCAACGCCATCGCGTGGAGCTCGGCCGGGATGATGGGCTTCAAGGGCAGCCGAAAGTCGACGCCCTACGCCGCTCAGGTCGCGGCGGAAGACGCGGGCCGCAAGGCCGCCGACCACGGAGTCCGCACGCTCGAGGTCGAGGTCAAGGGCCCCGGATCGGGCCGCGAGAGCGCCCTTCGCGCGCTCCAGGCCGTGGGCTTCACCATCACCTCGATCCGCGACGTGACCCCGATCCCGCACAACGGGGTGAGGCCGTCCAAGCGCCGCCGCGTCTAAGGGTTTCCGTCGATTCCCGCCGTCGCGGGGATGACGAATTGAGAATTGAAATCAGGGGTTTCGACCCCCAACTGCCAAGGGATGAACATGGCCGTCAACGCAAAGAACTGGCAGGAACT
>DASURT010000281.1:0-11213 GCA_036375515.1 Sphingomicrobium sp. | reverse complement strand
GCCAGTCCACCGACCGCGCTCAGGGCTTCGCCGAATCGTTCCGGCGCGCTCGGAACCGCCTCGAGAATCACGCGCCCACCGCTCTGCTGGAAGGCGACGTCGAACAGGTCCGGCTCGTCGGTCAGTCTGACTCGGAACGCGCGGCAGATCCCCGTCGTCCCGCTTAGCCGCGAGAAGAGGTTCCGAAGGTCGTGCAGCGCCTCGGAGTGAACGAACCGGCCGAGCGGCTCGTCGATCAAAGTGACGTGCGATTCTCCGAGCAGGTGGTGCACGTTCTCCGAAGCGCGCAGCACGATCCAGTCGAGCGACAGCTCGAGCAGGAAGCCGCCCGACTGGACGCCGGTCTCGGTCTTCGGTTGTGCCGTGAGCTCGGCCTGCAGTTCGTCACCGGTCTCCATTGCCCCTACGCTTTTTGGCCGAACACCCGGTCGAAGATCGTGTCGACGTGCTTCAAATGATAGTCGAGGTCGAACAGCTTGGTTAGCTCATCGGGCGCAACTTGCGCGGTGACTTCGGGATCGGCCTTGAGCAAATCGAGCAGCGACAGCTCGCCGTCCGACTCCCACACCTTCATCGCGTTGCGCTGGACGAGCGCGTAACTCTCTTCGCGGCTCAATCCTGCCTGCGTCAGCGCCAGAAGCACGCGCTGCGAGTGGACGAGCCCGCCCATGCGGTCGAGGTTTTTCGCCATCCGCTCGGGATAGACGACGAGCTTGTCGATCACGCCGGTCAGCCGCGCGAGCGCGAAATCGAGCGTGATCGTCGCGTCGGGGCCGATGAACCGCTCGACCGACGAATGCGAGATGTCGCGCTCGTGCCACAGCGCGACATTTTCCAGCGCTGGCGTCACATAGCCGCGGATCATCCGCGCGAGGCCGGTGAGGTTCTCGCTCAGCACGGGATTGCGCTTGTGCGGCATCGCCGAGCTGCCCTTCTGCCCGGGCGAGAAATATTCCTCGGCCTCAAGCACTTCGGTGCGCTGCAAGTGGCGGATCTCGGTGGCGAGCCGTTCGATCGACGAGGCGATCACGCCCAGCGTCGCGAAGAAGAAGGCGTGCCGGTCGCGCGGGATCACCTGGGTCGAGACCGGCTCGGGCGTCAGGCCCAGCGCCTTCGCGACATGCTCCTCAACCTCCGGCGGGACCTGGGCAAAGGTGCCGACCGCGCCGGAAATCGCGCAAGTCGCGATCGCGTCGCGCGCCGCGACCAGCCGCTCGCGGTTGCGCGCGAATTCGGCATAGGCTTGCGCAAGCTTCAGCCCGAAGGTGGTCGGCTCGGCGTGGATCCCGTGGCTGCGGCCGATGGTCGGGGTCAGCTTGTGCTCGAACGCGCGGCGTTTGATCACCTCGAGTAGCTGGTCGACGTCCTTGAGCAGCAGCTCGGCGGCCTGGTTGAGCTGCACCGCCAGCGCCGTGTCGAGGACGTCGCTGCTGGTCATGCCCTGGTGCAGCCAGCGCCGCTCCGGCCCGAGTTTCTCGCCGGCCCAGGTGAGGAACGCGATCACGTCGTGCTTCGTCACCGCCTCGACCGCGTCGATCGCGTCGATCGCCGGCACATCGATGTCGCCAAGCACATTGGCGTCGTACGCCTTGCGGATCGTCGCCGCGTCCTCGGCCGGGATCATCCCGATCCGGCCCATGCCTTCCGCGGCGAAGACCTCGATCCGCCACCAGATGCGGTAGCGGTTTTCGGCCGACCAGATGGCCGTCATTTCGGGGCGCGAGTAGCGAGGAACCATGGGGCAGGCGGCTAGCAGAGCCGCCGCGATGCTTCAAATCAGCCCCATCGCCCTCATGCTCGTGCGTCCGCTGGCGCCGACGATGACGTGATCGTGCACCGCCACCTTCATGTGCCGTCCGGCCTCGACCAGGTCGCGGGTCAGGCGAATATCCTGCTGCGAAGGCGTGGGGTCGCCGCTCGGATGGTTGTGGACGATGATCAGCGCCGTCGCGCCGAGCGCGATCGCGCGCGCGATCACCTCGCGCACATGGACCGAAGCTTCGTCGACCGAGCCCCGCCACAAGGCCTCATTGGCGATCAGCATGTTCTTCGCGTTGAGGAACAGGATGCGCACTTCCTCGACGCGGCGGTGCGCCATCGCGGCGTGGAGATAATCGCCGAGCGCCTCCCAGCTCGACAGGACCGGCCGTTCCTCGACCCGCGTTTCCAGCAGGCGCAGCGCGGTCGCTTCGGCGATCTTCAGCGCGCCGATGGCGGCCTCGCTCAATCCCTCACGCCGAAGCGTCTCACTGCTCGCCGAAAGCAGCGGGCCGATCCCCCCGAAATCGTGGACCAGCTTCTTCGCCAGCGGCTTGGTGTCGACGCGGGGAATGGTGAGCGCGAGCAGATATTCGACCAGCTCGTAATCGTGGAAGGCCTGCGGGCCTGAATCGAGCAGTCGCCGGCGCAGCCGCGCGCGATGCCCGCTTGAATGACCGCTCTCGTCCGGCTTGGAGACACGCCCGTGCATGCCACTCCTGTTCATGGAAGGGCCCCGAGCAATTCTGGTTAGATCACAGATGAAAGCGGCGGGGAAGCTGTCATGCCGCCTCTGGAACGGTCACGGCCGGCATGGGTTAGTTAGGGCCTATGTGCATGCCGGCGGAGTGTAGGGACGCGCGTGGCTGAACGCGGCGAACAGACCATCATCGTGCGCCGGCGCCGCTGGGGCCGCGTCGCGAGCCTCGTCACGCTCGGGCTGATCTTGCTCCTGATGATCGTCATCGCGATCGTCTGGATCGAGCGCCGCGACATCGCCACCCAATATTTGAGGCGCGAGTTCGAGCGTCGCGACGTCCAGGCCAGCTATCGTCTCGACCGCGTCGGCTTCCGCACGCAGGAGGTGAGCAACCTGGTGATCGGTGACCCCCGCCGACCCGACCTCACCGCGCGCCACGCGATCATCCAGATGCGCCTCAAGTGGAACGGAAGCTTCGAGGTCTATCGCGTGTTCGCGCGCGGGGTCCGGCTTCGCGGCAAGCTCGTTCGCGGCAAGGTGAGCTGGGGCCAGATCGACCGGCTGATGCCGCCGCCGAGCCGCAAGCCGTTCCAGCTGCCCAACTTCGTCCTCGACGTCGCCGACAGCAGCATCTCGCTCGCGACACCGTTCGGCCCGGTCGGAGTGGCGCTCCAGGGCAACGGCAAGCTGAGCGGCGGGTTCAGGGGCCGGGTCGCGGTGGCCAGCCCGCGGCTGGTCCCGGGACGCTGCGCGGCGACGAACCTGAGGGCGAATCTGGCCGTCGCGGTGATCGGCCGACGGCCGCGGGTCGAGGGACCGGTCACGCTCGACCGGTTCGTGTGCCCCGCGAGCCGCTTCGATGTCGCCGCACCCTGGTTCGACGCGGCCGCGAGATTCAACGAATCCTTCACCAGAGTGGACGGCCGCGGCCGGATGACGAGCCGGGCGCTGGTCGCGGGCGAGAATGGCCTCGCCGCGTTCATCGGCGACCTTACCTACAAGGGCTCGCTGGCCGACGTTCGCGGCCAGGTGAACGTCGCCGCGCAGAAATCCCGGCTTGGAACGATCTATGCCGATCGGACGCGCCTGAAGGCCGGCTACAGGCTCGGGACCCGCGAAGGCACGTTCGCGCTCGTCGGGAATTTCGCGGCCGACAGCACGGCGCTCGATCCCTCCATGATCGCCGGAGTGACCGGGCCGCTTTCGGCCGCGAGCAAGACCCCGATCGGACCGGTCGCGACGGCGATCGGCGGCGCGATCAGCCGGACCGCGCGCAACTTCACTATCGCGGGCGGAATCCGCGTCGTGAACTTCCCCGGCGGAGGCGCGGCCCGGGTCACCAACGCGGACATCATTGGCCCCGGAGGAGCGCGGGCGCGGATCTTCGGCGGCACGGGCGTCACTTATTACTGGCCCACCTCCGCGCTTCGGATCGACGGCAATATCCTGATGGGCGGCGGCGGGCTTCCCAACGGGCGGGTGACGCTGAGCCAGCCGCGTCCCGGAGCGCCGTTGAGCGGAGTCGCCGACCTCCAGCCCTATACGGTCGGCGGCACTCGGCTCGCGCTCAGTCCCATTCGCTTTGGCCCGGGACCCGGAGGCTCAACCGCGCTCCGCACGGTCGCCGAGCTCGACGGACCTTTCCCGGACGGGCGGGTCCGGGCGCTGCGCCTGCCCATCGAAGGCCGGGTCGGCAGGGCCGGAAGCTTCGCCTTCGGGACGGCGTGCGCCGTGGTCCGCTGGGATTATTTCCAGATGGGCGTGGTCCAGCTCGGGCCGGCGCGGATTCCGGTCTGTCCGATCGGCGAGGCGATCGTGTCCAGGCAGTCGGGCGGGGCGGTCCGGACGAGCGCTCGCGTGAGCGGACCCGTGCTGAACGGTCGCCTCGGCAACTCGCCGCTGCACCTGACCGTCGCGGAAGGCCGGATCATCAACCAGAATTTCGCGCTGAACCGGTTCGCCATGCGGCTTGGCCGGGCCGCTTCACCGATCGCGTTCGATGCCGCGCGAGTGACTGGCAGCTTCGCCGGACGCGGCACCGGCGGGAATTTTGCCGAAGCCCGGGCGACGATCGGCAACGTCCCGATCCTGCTCAGTGAGGCGGCCGGCAGCTGGCTCATCACTGGCGGCGACGTCACCGTCACCGGGAGCAGCCTGGTTTCGGACCGCGATACCAATCCCCGCTTCTACCCGCTGCGTACCAATGACCTCAAAATGACGATCGCGGGCGATTATGTCCGCGCGAGCGGGGCGCTGAGGCACCCCGATTCGAACACGCTCGTCACCGACGTCTCGATCGAGCACCGTCTTTCGACCGGCGCCGGCCACGCCATCCTCGACGTCCCGGGGATAGCCTTCGGCCCCGGCCTCCAGCCCGACGAGCTGACCCGATTGACGGAAGGCGTGATCGCGCTCGTCAAAGGCACGATCCGCGGGCAGGGGCGGATCGCCTGGGACTCGAGCGGCAAGGTCACGTCGACCGGCGACTTCTCGACCGCCAAACTCGACCTCGCAGCGCCCTTCGGCCCAGCCGAGGGGTTGAGCGGCACGATCCACTTCAGCGACCTGCTCGGGCTCGAAACGCCGCCCGGTCAGGTGCTAACGGCCCGGTCGATCAACCCCGGCATTCTCGTCGAGAACGGCGTGATCCGCTACCGGCTGCTGCCGGATCAGCTAGTGAAGATCGAGCGCGGCGAATGGCCCTTCATGGGTGGTCGTCTGGTTCTCCGGGAAACCGTGCTCAATTTCGCGCGGCCGACCGCCAAAAGGCTGACGTTCGAGGTGGTCGGGCTCGACGCCAGGACCTTCGTCGACAGCCTGGGCTTCAAGGAGCTCGCCGCCAGCGGAACGTTCGACGGCGTCCTGCCGATGATCTTCGATGAAAGCGGCGGGCGGATCGTCGGCGGGCGATTGGATTCGCGGCCGTCCGGCGGCACCCTTTCTTATGTCGGTGTCGTCAACCGATCGAACCTCGGCATGTTGGGCAATGTCGCCTTCGATGCGCTCAAGGAGCTCCGCTTCCGGTCGATGATCATCCGGCTCGACGGCGACCTCGCGGGCGAGTTTGCGACACGCCTTACCATCGAGCAGCTCGGCCTCGCCGGCCAGAGCGGAATATCGCGGATCATCCAGGGCGCCTTCCGGAACGTTCCGTTCCGCTTCAACATCTCGATCAAAGGGCCGTTCCGGTCGCTGATCCAGACCGCCAAATCCTATCGCGACCCGCGCCAGCAGATCGATGCCGTTCTTCCGCGCCCGCTCGAGGACGTTCCCGGGATCGTCACAGAGGTCCGCCGCCGCGACGAAGAGCAGCAGCAATCGCAAACCCCGGTCCGGGAGACCGTCACTCCAACGCCCACAACCGAGAGACAGCCATGACCCACAAGATCATCCCTGCCGCAACGATCGCGCTGGCCGCGCTTCCACTGTCGAGCTGCATATCGGTCAAGACTCCGGAAAAGCCGATCGAGATCAACTTGAACGTCACCATCCGCCAGGAGGTGCTGGTGCGGTTGCAACGCGACGTCGAGCAGCTGATCCAGCAGAACCCCGAGGCGTTCCCGCAGCAGCAGCCGCGGCAGCCGAGATGATCGGGCGCCTGATCCTTGCGGCAGCGCTCCTGTCGGTTGCGCCGGCGGCGACCGCGCAGACTCCTGCGATCGATGCCGCTCGAGCCGCGGGTCAGGTCGGCGAGCGGTACGACGGCTATATCGGCATTTCGGGAGCCGCTTCGGCGACCGTCCGAAGCCAGGTCGCGACGATTAATATCCGGAGGCGCGCGCTGTACAGCAACCTGGCGGCGGCACGCGGGGCGAGCCCGCAGGATGTCGGGATCACGGCGGGGTGCCAGCTGCTTGCTCGGGTAGGCGTGGGGCACGCCTACATGCTCGGCGACGGGGCCTGGAGGCGTCGCGCGACGGGGCAGCCGGCGCCGGTGCCCGACTACTGCCGCTGATCCCTGCGAGGAGCTCCGCCGCCGCGGTTGACTATCGACACACCGGTTCATAAAGGGGCCGCGCCTTGGCGGGCTCGCTTTCCGCCATGTTCCTCGTCCCTGTCTGACCCTTGAATTGAGCGGGGGCGACGCACAGGGAGGGCACATGGCAGAGGACGAAACCGAAGAGGCCCCGAAGCTTCCACCAGACGCACGGCTCGAATCGCTTGAGAAGCGGCTCGAACGGGCGCAGCGGGCGGAAGCGAAGAGGACTGCCAGAAGGCAGCCTGATCCGAACTACCGGATCGGGCAGTTGGTCCTGAGTCACCTGGTCGGTGCTCCCGCGGGCGGGTTTCTGATTGGCTTCGTGCTCGATCGATGGCTCGGGACGAAGCCGTGGCTGATGTTGTTGATGCTGTTCCTCGGCTTCGCCGCCGGCGTCTTCAACGTCATCCGGATTTCAAACACTCCGCCGGGCTCAGACCGGGGCGGGCGGGAATAAGGGATTGAGCGTGGCTGCCGGCGGCAAGATCGACCCGATGCACCAGTTTGTGATCGAGCCGATTTTCGGCTCGTTCCAGGCCGGCAATCCGTTCGTTTTCACCAACAGCGCGCTGTGGCTGCTGATCGTGCTCGGCACCATCTGGGCCTTCATGCTCGGCGGGATGCGGCGGGAACTTGCGCCGCAAACGAATTGGAACGGCCGCTGGCAGGTCGCTGTCGAGGGGCTGATCGGGTTCGTCGACGACATGGTCCAGGCGAGCATCGGACCCGAGGGCAAGAAATACCTGCCCTGGGTGTTCACCGCCTTCGTCTTCCTGCTGTTCGCCAATCTGATGGGCACCATGCCGTTCGCGGTCGTGCCGGGCGCGCACCCGTTCACCGTCACCAGCCAGTTCACGATCACCGGCGTGATGTCGCTGATCAGCTTCGCGATCGTGCTGGGCGTCGGTTTCTGGAAGCATGGCTTGCATTTCTTTTCGCTGTTCGTGCCCCCGGGAGTGCACTGGATCGGCAAGATCCTTCTGTTCCCGATCGAATTCATCTCCTTCATGGTGCGGCCGTTCAGCCTTGGCCTCAGGCCGTTCATCGCCATGTTCGCCGGCCACATCCTGCTCGACATCTTCGGCAACTTCATTGTCCAGGGGTTCAACGCCGGGGGCGGCGGGATCGGAATTTCGATCCTGGCCTTCCTGTTCGTTGCCTTCATCAGCGTCCTGGAACTGCTGGTCGCGGCGATCCAGGCCTACGTCTTCGCAATCCTGACCGCGCTCTACATCAACGACGCAGTCAACCTTCACTAACCATCAGATTTTTCACGAGGAGTTCAATCATGGATCTCGCTTCCGCAAAGGTCATCGGTGCCGGTCTCGCGGCGATCGGCGTCGGCGCCGCCTCGGTCGGCGTCGGCTACGTGTTCGGCTCGTTCCTGCAGAGCGCGCTGCGCAACCCGGCGGCCGCCGACGGCCAGCAGGGCCGGCTGTTCATCGGCTTCGCCGCTGCCGAGCTTCTGGGCCTGATGGCATTCGCCATCGCGATGATCATCCTCTACGCGATCTAGGGAACGGGCACCCAGGCGGAGAACATGCCTCAACTCGCTCAGCTCTCGGATGTCTTGCTCTCGCAGCTGTTATGGCTGGCGATCGGTCTTGGCTTCATTTTCTTCGTGATCGCCCGCGGGATGGTTCCGAAGATCCAGGCCACGGTCGATGCGCGCGAACAGAAGATCGCCTCGGATCTCGAGGTGGCGCAGCAGGCGCGCGCGGCGGCGGACGCGACGGAGGAGGCGTGGCGCGCACGCGTGGACGCCGCTCGCGCGGAGGCGGCGAAGCTCGCCAGCGACGCCAAGCAGGCGAGCGCCAGGGACACCGAGGCGAAAGTCAGGAAGGCCGCGGACAAGATCAACCTCAAGGTCGAAGCCGCCGAGGGCAAGATCCGTGCGGCGGTCGAGTCCGCGCGTGCCGAAATTGAAGCGGTCGCGGCCGAGGCGACCCGGGAAATGGTCGCCCGCCTGGCGGGGATCGAGGTGGACAAGAAGGATGCCGCCGCGGCGGTGAAGGCGGAAATCCATGTCTGAGGCCCAGACCGCCACGGTCGCCCACACCGAGGCTCCCGACCACGGGGAGTCGACCTTCCTCGGTCTCGATCCGGGCGGGTGGGTCGCGCTCGCCATGATTGCGGTCTTCGCGCTGTTCATCTGGAAGAAGGTTCCGAGTGCGATTGCCAAGGCGCTCGACGACAAGATCGGGCTGATCCGCGGCCAGCTTGCCGAGGCCGAGGCGCTGCGCGAGGAAGCCGAGGCGCTGAAGGCCGAATATGAGAAGAAGGCCAAGGGCGTCGACAAGGACCGCAAGGCCCTGCTCGAGCGGGCGAAGCACGAGGCCGACGAGATCGTCGCCAAGGCCAGGACCGACGCCGAGGCGCTGATCGAGCGCCGGACGCGGATGGCGGAGGACAAGATCGCCGCCGAGGAGCGAGCCGCGGTCGAGCAGCTGCGCGCCGCGGCGGCGGACGCCGCGACCAAGGCGACCGCTCGGCTGATCGCCGAGCGGCACGATGCGAAGACCGACGCCCGGCTCGTCGATCAGGCGATCAAGGAAATCGCAGGACGCTGAAGAACGCCCTCACCCCAACCCTCTCCCGCGCGCGGGAGAGGGAGGAATGCCGCGAAGCGGCAGGAGGGTGAGGGTTTACTGCTGGTGCAGGCCGCCGGGCTGCGTCACGCCCTCGAGCGCCTGGGCCGCCGTGCCGTTGTCGGTCTCGCGGCTGAGGTCGCCGAGGCTGACGATTCCGCACAGCCGTTCCTGACTGTCGATCACCGGCAGGCGGCGGACCTGGGCCTCGCTCATCTTGCTGGCGATGGCCTCGACATTGTCGTCCTCATGCGCGCAGATGACTTCATTGCTCATCAAGTCGCGGACCGGCGTGTCGGGACCGTAGCCCTGGGCGATCCCGCGCACCGCGATGTCGCGGTCGGTGATCATCCCGATCAGCCGCTCGCCCTCGGTCACCGGAATCGAGCCCGCATCGGCGGTTAGCATGAAGGACGCGGCATCCTGCACCGGCTGATCCGGACGGATCGTCTGGACCTCGCGGGTCATCACTTCGCTGACTTTCATTTCTCGTTCTCCCTCCAGCAAATTCGACCAAGGTAACGAACGGTGATGCCAGCGGTTGCGGCTGCTACGGCACGTTCTCGGTCAGGAGGTCATAGGTCGCGACCAGCTCGTCGTGCTGGTTGAAGATCTCCACCGCCCAGCGGACCACGCCGGTGTCCTCGCTCTTCAGGGACTTCGCCCGAACGGTGAGCTCCACGCGCATCGAATCGCCCGGGTAGAGCGGGGTCAGAAAGCGAAGATTCTCGAGCCCGGTGTTGGCGAGCACCGGCCCCGGATCGGGATCGACGAACAGCCCGGCGGCGAAGCTCAGGATCAGGTAGCCGTGGGCGACGCGGCCTTCGAAGATCGGCGAGGCCTTCGCCGCCTCCTCGTCCATGTGGGCATAGAATTTGTCGCCGGTGAACTCGGCGAAATGCTCGATATCCTCGATGCTGACGGTGCGGCTGCCGGTCTTGAGCGTGTCGCCGATGGCGAGTTCGCTCATCTTTCGCCGGAACGGATGGGCGTCGATCGCGTGCTTGGGCGCGCCGGGCACATATTGCTCGGTGATCGCCGCGATCATCGCCGGCGAGGACTGGAGCGCGGTGCGCTGCATGTAATGCTTGACCCCGCGCACGCCGCCCATCTCCTCGCTTCCGCCGGCCCGCCCCGGGCCGCCATGGACCAGCACCGGGAGCGGCGAGCCGTGGCCGGTGGACTCCGCGGCATTGGTCCGGTCGATGACCAGCATCCGTCCGTGATAGGCCGCCGCGCCCTGGGCGAATTCGCGCGCCGCGTCGGGCGAATGGGTGAAGAGCGAAAGCACGAGACTGCCCTTGCCGCGATTCGCCAGCGCGATCGCGTCGGCCATGTCCCTGTACGGCATGATCGTGGAGACCGGTCCGAACGGCTCGACATCGTGGACCGCCGCGGTTTTCCAGGGATCGTCGCTGCGAAGCAGCACCGGGGGAAGGAACGCGCCGCCCGGGATCGGAGGCTCGGCCGATGGATCGCCCGCGACGATCTTCGCTCCAGCGGCCTCGAGCTCGGCGATCTTCTGGCGGACGTCCTCGCGCTGGCTGACGCTGACCAGCGCGCCCATCCGCGTGTCCTCGGCGCGCGGGTCGCCGACCCTGGTCCTCGCCAGCCGCTCGGCGAGTGCCTGCTGGACCGCGTCGAGATATTCGGCCGGGGCCATCGCCCGGCGGATCGCGGTGCACTTCTGCCCCGCCTTCACGGTCATTTCGTTGGCGACTTCCTTGATGAACAGGTCGAACTCGGGCGTTCCAGGCGCGGCGTCGGGCCCGAGCAGCGAGGCGTTGAGGCTATCCTGCTCGGCGACGAAGCGAACCGATTCCCGGACGACCACCGGATGCGTGCGCAGCTTGAGCGCGGTCGAGGCCGAGCCGGTGAAACTGACGATGTCCTGGCCGGTGAAGTGGTCGAACAGGTCGCCGACTCCGCCCACGATCAGCTGCACCGCCCCATTGGGAAGCACTCCGCTCTCGATCATGATCCGGAACGCGGCCTCGGCGAGATAGGCCGTGGCCGACGCCGGCTTCACGATCGCCGGAACGCCCGCGAGCAGCGTCGGCCCGAGCTTTTCGAGCATCCCCCAGACCGGGAAGTTGAAGGCGTTGATGTGGACCGCCGCACCCTGCAGCGGCGTGTAAATGTGCTGGCCGACGAACGTGCCCCGCTTCGACAGCGGCTCGAGCTGGCC
>DASURT010000280.1:0-3891 GCA_036375515.1 Sphingomicrobium sp. | reverse complement strand
TGATGATCGCCTCGATCTTCTTCACGCGAAGCCCCTGTCCGTGGCGGTTTCGCTAATGCCCAATCGGCGCCCTATTTGGAAGGCAGAGCTACCCACGAAAATGAAAGCCATCATCCTTTCCGCCGGCCAGGGCTCGAGGCTCGGCCACCTGGTCGACGACCGGCCCAAGTGCCTGATCGACTTCAACGGGCGAACCTTGCTCGACCGCCAGCTCGACACGCTCGAGGCGAACGGCGTCGAGGAAGCGGTCGTCGTCAGCGGCTTCCATGATGAGCTGGTCGAGAAGGCAATCGCCCGGAGGAGCGGCGGCCCCAGGGTCCGGACGGTGTTCAACCCGTTCTACAAGGTCGCGGACAATTTGGGCTCGCTGTTCATGGCGAAGCACGAGCTCGCCGGCGACTGCCTGGTGTGGAACGGCGACACCCTCGTCTCGCGCGCGCTGATGCGGCAGGTTGTCGCGAACGAGCGGAGCGGTGTCTGCGTCACGATCGACCGCAAGGACTCCTACGACGACGACGACATGAAGGTGGTCGAGGAAGGCGGCCGGCTAAAGGCGATCGGCAAGAGACTGCCGACGGGCGGAATCAACGGCGAGTCGATCGGCCTTCTGGCGTTTCGCGCGGGCGGAGCCGAGCTGTTCCGCGATTATATCGAAAAGGACATGCGCACGCCGGAGGGCACGACCATCTGGTATTTGCGCGTGATCCACCACCTCGCCCAGGAGGCCGAGGTCTGGACGCTCGACATCGAAGGCGAAGAATGGGGCGAGGTCGACTTCCCCGAAGACGTCGAGCGCGCGCGGGAGCTGACGGCGCGCTGGGATGCGGCGGAGAAGGCGGCGGCTTAGTGATTTTCCGCTTTGGGCGGGAAAACGGCGGAGACGGTACGGAGGCGAAATTGATTCGCGCGTCGTCACGGCCCGCGATATGACGGATCAAACCGGGCTGGAGGTGGGCGATGGTTCGCGGGTCGCTTTTCCTGGGTTTGCTGATCGCCCTGATCTCGTCCCCTGCCGTCGGCGAGATCGGCCGGATCAAATCGACCATCGCGCCTGCGACGGTGGAGCGGGGAACGACCAAGATCGCCGCGTCTGTTGGACAGGAGCTTTTGCCGGGGGATTGGCTCGTCACCGGGAAGGACGGCCGGATGAGCCTGACGTTCGTCGACAACACGCGCTTCGCCGTCGGGCCGGACAGCCGCATCGCGCTCAGCAAGTTCGAATATGATCCCACCAGCCAGAAGGGCACGTTCATCGCGAAGGTCGAGCGGGGGTCGATCGCCGTCGTGTCGGGCCGGATCACCAAAGGGGGCCGCGACGGGATGCAGATCCAGACGCCGGATTCCGTCCTCGTCCCCCGCGGCACGCGGTTCATCGTCGTGGTGCGGAAATGAGGCGTCGCTGCTTCGCCGTTTGCGCGATCCCGATTCTGGCCGGCTGCGCGCACTCCTCGATGGTTCTGTTGCCCGATGAGGACGGCGGACACGGGGAGGTTGCGATCCTGAAGGCGGGGGCGGCGGGCACAGAGACGATCGTCAGCGAGCCCAACAGCCGCGCAACGCTCGACGGATCGCGGCCTTCGATCCGGCCGCTGGGCGCGAAAGGTCTCAAGCCGAGCGAAGCTATGCTGGTCAGCGAGCTTCCGCCGGCCCCGAAGAGCTTCACCTTGTATTTTCTTGAGGGAACGACCGACCTGACGGCGGAATCCGTTCCGGTGCTCGATGAGTTGCGCGCCGAGATCGCGAGGCGGCCGGGTGCCGAGGTTCAGGTTACCGGCCATACCGACACCGTCGGCAACGACGCCGACAATGATTCCCTTTCGCGGAAACGAGCCGACGAAATCCTCAACCTGCTGGCAAGCAAGGGCTTCGATCGCTCGATCATGAGCGCCGTGGGGCGTGGCGAACGGGAACTCAAGGAGTCCACGGCCGATAGTGTCGTCAGCCCAATCAACCGGCGCGTGGAAGTGATCGTTCGCTAGATCGCACCCAATCGAACCACAGGGCTAGTCCTCCGGCGGAAGGAAGCGGCTGGCGATCTCCCGGGCGAGCCGGGCCGGCCGCTGAGTCGCGGCATCGAGGCAGCACCAGCAGCTTTTCACTTCGCTGAGCACGTCCTGGCCGCGCCTGACCACGGTCGTGAAATAGGCGCGTGCGCCTTCGACCTTCTCGGCAATGACCTCCGCGACGACATTGTCCTGGAGGAAAGTCGGCCGGAGGTAGGAAATCTCGTGCTTCAGGGCGACCCACAGGTGGCGGGCGACCGCGTCGGGCGGGGCGACGCTGTTCCAGTAATCAACGACCGCGTCCTGCACCCATTTGAGGTACACGCTGTTGTTCACATGACCCATGTGGTCGATGTCGTCAGGCGTGATGGCGACCGGGTGGCGGAACATGGCAATGCACTCGAATCCAGGGGTCTTTCAGCCTCACATTCGCTGACAAACGTGTCAATAAGATTAAAGGTCCATCACAGCCCGTAAGGCGGCCTGTCGAGACCCGCCGGGCTCCTCGTGAAAATCTCGCAGCCGTCTTCCGTGATCCCGATCGAATGCTCGAACTGGGCCGAAAGCGAGCGGTCGCGCGTGACGGCCGTCCAGCCGTCGTCGAGCACCTTCACGTCGGGGCGCCCGATGTTGATCATCGGCTCGACCGTGAAGAACATTCCGGGCCGAAGCTCCGGGCCGGTGCCGGGGCGGCCGGCGTGGATCACCTCGGGGCTGTCGTGGAACAGCCGTCCGACGCCGTGCCCGCAGAAATCGCGGACGACGCTGTAGCGATGTCCCTCGGCGTGCCGCTGGATCGCGTGGCCGATGTCGCCGAGATGATTGCCGGGCCGCGCCTGCTCGATTCCGAGCATCAGGCATTCGTGGGTCACGTCGACCAGCTTGCGCGCCCTCAAGGGCACATCGCCGACGAGATACATGCGGCTCGTGTCGCCGTGCCAACCGCCGAGGATCGGGGTCACGTCGATGTTGACGATGTCGCCGTCCTTGAGCGTCTTTTCGCCGGGGATGCCGTGGCAGACGACATGGTTGATCGAGATGCAGCAGCTCCTGGTGTAGCCGCGATAGCCGAGCGTCGCGGGCACCGCTCCCGCGTCGATCGTCATCTTGTGGACGATGTCGTCGAGCTCCTGGGTCGAAACGCCGGGCACGACGTGGGGGACCAGCGCGTCGAGCACCCGGGCGGCGAGGCGGCCGGCGCGGCGCATGCCTTCGAAGCCCTCTGGTCCGTGGAGCTTGATGACTCCGTTGCGGGCCTCGACACGATCATCGGCCTCGACGGTGATGTATTGAGTCATGGAGCCTAGATAGGCATTCGGGCCCCAGAAGTCACCGGAGAGTGTGTGAGCGACCAATCGAAAACCTGGACCGCGGCGCTGGCGGTGATCGGCGATGAAATCCTGTCGGGGCGAACCCAGGACCGCAATGTCACGCAGGTCGCGACCTGGCTCAACGAGCAGGGGATCCGGCTCCTCGAAGTGCGGATCGTCCCCGACGACGCGCGGCGCATCGCTGCGACGGTGAACGAGCTTCGCGCGGAGCACGACTATCTGTTCACGACCGGGGGAATCGGCCCCACCCACGACGACATCACCGTCGACGCGATCGCCGCCGCGTTCGGAGTGCCGGTCATCGTCCACCCCGAAGCCCGGGCGATCCTCGAGGATTATTATCGCGACCGGCCGGGCGGGCTGAATGAATCGCGGCTCAGGATGGCGCGCGCGCCGGACGGCGCGGAGCTGCTCGTCAACCCCGCTTCCGGAGCGCCGGGCGTGAAGATCGGCAATGTCTATGTCCTTGCCGGAGTGCCGCACATCGCCGCGTCGATCCTCGAAGCCTTGACGGGCAAGCTCGAGGGCGGGCGGCCGATCGTGTCGGTGACCGTCGG
>DASURT010000279.1:0-5049 GCA_036375515.1 Sphingomicrobium sp. | reverse complement strand
CAACGACATCGCGACGATTTTCCTCGACGAGCGGCTGCGGATCAAATGGTTCACCCCGGCCGTGACGGCCCTGTTCGACGTCATCGACACCGACGTCGGCCGGCCGCTCGCCAACCTCGCGCAGAAGTTCACCGACGGCGACCTCGTCGGCAAGGCCAAAGCGGCGATCGACAAGCTGGCCCACTCGGAAGACGAGGTGCGAACCGAAAACGGCAAATGCTTCTCGCTCAGGGTCATGCCCTACAGGACTCGCGACAACCGCATCGCCGGCGCCGTCGCCACTTTCATCGACGTCACGGAACTTAAGGAAACTCAGGCCGAAATCGCCGCCGCTCGCGATTATTCCGAGGCGATCGTGCGGACCGTGCGCTACCCGCTGCTGGTGCTGACCGGCGATCTCCGCGTCGTTTCGGCGAACCCGGCATTTTACAAGATGTTCGAGATGCGCCCCGCCGACACCGAAGGAAAAAAATTCTTCGAGATCAACAATCGCCAGTGGGACGTGCCGCAACTTCGTGAGCTGTTGTTGCAAATCTTGCCGGCGCGCGGCGAGGTCAACGATTTCGAGGTCCAGCATGATTTCCCGAAGCTCGGCAAGCGGATCATTCGCAACAACGCGCACCGGATCCCCGGAAGCGGGGGCCGCGATAACCTCATCCTGCTCGCAAAGGAGGACATCACGGAACAGAAGGATGCCGCACGGCACCGCGAGATGCTGGTCGGGGAGCTCAGCCACCGGGTCAAGAACTCGCTCGCCGTCGTCCAGTCGATCGCCAGCCGGACCCTGCGGCAGAGCAGCTCGGTCGAGGATTTCGGCGATACCTTCTTCGGCCGGCTGCAAGCGCTGAGCGACGCCCATGACATGGTCTTCGAGGGCGGAGTTGACCGGATCGGGCTGGACCGGATTGTCGAGCGGGCGCTGCGCCCGTTCCAGACCCGAGGCGAGATCAAGATCGGCGGGGGGCCGCAGTTTGCGTTTGACCCGGCGGCGAGCCAGTGTCTGATCCTCATCCTGCACGAGCTGGCGACGAACGCCGTCAAATACGGCGCCCTTTCGGCCTCAACCGGGCGGGTGTCGATCGGCTGGCGGAATGAAGGGAAGGGCGAGGCGCGACGGCTTCGTCTCAGCTGGACCGAAAGCGGCGGCCCGGAAACCGGACCGCCGGCGCGCGAAGGCCAGGGCATCAGGTTCGTCAAACGGAGCATCGCCCATGAGCTGCGCGGAGAGGCGAGGTTCCAATTCGCGCCCGACGGCTTGCAAGCCGCAATCGACATTCCCAACCCGACGAATGACCCGAAGGCCGTGCCGATGACCGGCGCCGCCAGGGAAGACGCCTGATGCCCACGGCCAGCGGATCGAGCCAGGCCGGTCCGCGGATATTGATCGTCGAGGATGAATTCCTGGTGGCCGATGACATTGCCATGTCGCTGGAGGACCTGGGTTATGCGGTGATTGGACCGGTTGCCACGGTCTCGGAGGCGCTGGGCCTGGTGGCCGGAGAGCCGATTGACGGCGTCGTGCTCGACGCCAATCTCGACGGAGTGAGCAGCGCCCCGGTCGCCGCCGAGCTGACGGCCCGCGGCGTGCCATTCATCGTCGTCACCGGTTATGGCCGGCTCGATCTCCCGACCAGTCAGCTCAACGACGCCCCGCGCGTGACAAAGCCCTGCAACATGGCCGAGCTGGGCCGGGTGCTCGCGACGGTGCTGCGGAGTTGAGGGTGGCTCCCATTGACACCCGCGAGCCCCTGCCATAGGCGGCTCGCTTTCCCGCGTTCGCCACGCCTGATCGCAAGCGCGCGCGCGTGCGGGGGAACGGGAATTCTAGAAAGAGAGCTCAATGTTCGCAGTCGTGCGCACGGGCGGAAAGCAATATCGCGTTCACCCGGGAGACAAGATCGTCGTCGAAAAGCTCGACGGCAACGCCGGCGACAAGGTCACGCTCGGCGACGTGTTGCTCGCCGGCGATGGCGGCAGTCTCAAATCGACGCAGGGCCTGACGGTCGCGGCGGAGATCGTCGCGCAGGCCAAGGGCGAGAAGGTGACGGTGTTCAAGAAGCGCCGCCGCCACAATTATCGCCGCAAGAAGGGCCATCGCCAGCAGCACACGATCCTCAAGATCGTCGCGATCGGCGATCACAAGCATGTCCCGAGCAAAGCCGAGGGGACCGGGAAGAAGACCGCTCCGAAGGCGGAGACCGCGCCTGCCGCACCCCCGAAGGCGACAGGCGAGACGAAGGTCGCGGAAGCCGCTCCCGCCGAGGTCGAGGCCAAACCGACCCCGAACCCCGCCCCGCAGGAGGAGGCCAAGGCCAATCCCCCGGTGAAGGGCGATGTCGAAACCGCGCCGGAAAAGGCGACCGGCGGCAAAAAGGCCACGGCCGGCGGTAAATCGGCCAAGCCCGCCTCGACAAAAAATGCTGCACCCGCTAAGGGCGCGGCCAAGAAAAGTCCGAAAGTAAAGTAATTCGTCATGGCACATAAGAAAGCAGGCGGCTCGTCCCGCAACGGCCGCGACAGCCAGAGCAAGCGCCTCGGCGTGAAGAAGTTCGGCGGACAGTCGGTCCTCGCCGGCAACATCATCGTGCGTCAACGCGGCACCAAATGGCACCCGGGCGACAACGTCGGCCTGGGCAAGGACCACACCTTGTTTGCACTGACCGACGGTTGCGTCGCGTTCCGCGACGGCAAGCTTGGCCGCAAGTACGTCCACGTGATGCCGATTACGGAAGCGAGCAAATAGGAACGGTCAGAAAGGGACCGTTCCCACGAAGGGGCGGCCCGGACGAGATCTAGAGAAGATCGAGACCAAGACAGGAGAAGGGGGGCCCCGGAAGGGGTCTCCCCTTTTTCTTTGCCTTCTCCCGAAACTGTCACCCGCCGCCCCCAGGGCGGCCGGCGAGGAGAAGAAGAGATGTTCGCGAGAACGCCAAGACTGTTGCTGAGGCCGGGATTTCCCGAAGACGCGCCGGCGCTTGCCGCCGCGATCGCCGACCGGACGATCGTCAAGAACCTGGCGACGGCCCCGTGGCCTTTTCGCATGCGCGACGCCGAGGCATTCCTGGCCAAGCCTCGCGACCCGGTCCTTCCCTCGATGCTCATTTTCGAGCGAACCGAAAACGCGCCCCAGCTCGTGGGATCATGCGGCCTCGGCCGGCGCCCGTCGGGCGCGGTGGAAATGGGCTACTGGATTGCGCGCGCGCATTGGGGACGCGGCTTTGCGACCGAGGCCTGCGCGGCGTTGATCGACATCGCCCGGGCGCTCGGCCTGACGCGGCTCGAGGGCTCCCACTTCGTCGACAATCCGGCGTCGGGCAGGGTGCTCGAGAAGCTCGGTTTCGACGCGACGGGATTGGTCGCGCCGCGGATGAGCTGCGCGCGAGGGGCCGAGGCTCCGGCACGGCTGATGCGGCTGCGGTTGACGGCGGATTCGCCGGTCGAGCAGACGGGGGCTGAACAGCTTGCCGCCTAATGCCTCCCGTCACTTCTAGGGACGGGAGTTCACGCGGCCCGCCTCACCTTGCGCCCGGGCTTCGGAGCATCCTTCGCGCTCGTGTCGTAGGCGCGGAGCAAGTGGCGGTCGTCCACCGTCCACGGGTGGAATCCGGGCATGAAGAAGTGGAACCAGGCACCCGCGATCTTGCGGAACATGCCCGGCCGGACCCACAGGTAGGCGAGCAGCCTGGCCCAGGCGCGAACGCCGGCGACGCCGTCCTGGCGCATCAGGTCGAGCGCGCCCAAGGTGCGGTCGACGAGGAAGTTGCGGGTGACGTAGAGCATCACCTTCGCCTTCACCTTCCACCGTTTCCACCGGGGCCAGTCCCGCGTTGCGTGGAGCCACGTATCGTAGGCGACGCCCTTGTGCTCGATCTCCTCGCAGGCGTGCCAACGCCACAGATCCGCGACTTCGGCGTCCGCGCCTTCGAGGTGCTTGGGGTTGCCGAGCAGCTCATGCGCGATGATCGCGGTGAAATGCTCGAGCGCCATGGTCGAAGCGAGGCTGGCGATCGGCGCCCGCGCCCGGGCGACCGCGAGGCGTTCCCCGACCCGCTGCTCGAGCCGGGAAAGGTCATAGCCCGCGTCCGCCGCCCGGCGGTTGAACGCGTCATGCTCGCGGCTGTGGATCGCCTCCTGGGTGGTGAATCCCCTGATCTCGTCGGCGAGCTTGGGCGGTGTGCCCTCGCGGAAGTGGCGCACGCTTTCGACAAAGAAGGCCTCGCCGACCGGAAAGGTCGTCGAGAGCGCGTTGTAGATGGCGGTGGCCTCCGCGCTCCCGCCGTGCCAAAGGCGGTTGCCGAGCCTGCCTCGCTCGAAGCGCCGGTCGCGCGGAGTGATGCTGAGGTCGGGGGGAGTGGGCAGGGTCGCGATGGTCATGAGCGAAGGCTAGAGTAACTTACACACGTGTCAACAGTCCGCAAACGCCTGAACCCCGAGGAAAGCCGGTCCGTCGCGCTCGAAGCCGCGCGCCGGCTGCTTTTGGCCGAGGGCCCGCAGGCGGTCACGCTGAAGGCCGTCGCGGGCGAGATCGGCCGGACTCACGCCAACCTGCTGCACCATTTCGGGTCCGCCGCCGGTCTCCAGGCGGAGCTCGCCCGCTCCATCGCAGACCGGGTCACTGGAAGCATTGCCGAGGCGGTCGATCGGGCGCGGAAGGGCGAAGCCGATGCGCGCGACATCGTCGACAAGACCTTCGACGCGTTCGGCCGCGAGGGCGCCGGGGCGCTCGCCGCCTGGATGATCCTTTCGGGCAACCGCGACGCATTGAACCCGATCCTTGAATCGATCCGGGATCTCGTCGGCCAGCTGACGGTCGGCCACGAGGACCATCATGTTGCCGAAAGCACGCTGGCGCTCGTTCTCAACGCGCTTGGCGATTCATTGCTGGGGGCGTCGATCGCCGAGGCGCTCTCGCTGTCACGGGACACGGCGAGAGATCTTGCCGCCGACCGGCTCCGCCACCGGCTCGGGATCGATCACCCGCATGGCGGTGCCGGTTGAGGGACTTGAACCCCCGACCTTCGGTTTACAAAACCGCTGCTCTACCAACTG
>DASURT010000278.1:0-14774 GCA_036375515.1 Sphingomicrobium sp. | reverse complement strand
GAATGCCTCGCCGACCGCGTCAGCGCGCCGCCCGAACTCGCGCGGCGGCTGAGGCAGGTTGGGGTTGTTGAGGAGGATCGGGGGCAGGAGCTGAGCATCGGGCAGCGGCTGGTCACCCGCGATGGAGCGCTTCGCCGCTGGGACGGCTTCGTCGCGGCCAATGTCGGCGCGGCGGCAGCCGAGCGGCTGCTCCGCAAGAACCGGCTTGCCGATCTTGCGCGCGAGCTTCCCGAGCTCGAGCGGGCGACCGAACGTGCGATGACGCAGCGCGAGGCCGCGCTTGGCGAAATGGAACGGTGCCGGACCGCCGCGGAGGAGGCACGCCGGGAGGCGCTTGCCGCCGAGCGCGACGCTCGCGACGCCGTGCGCGCGGGCGATATCGCGGCGGCGACACTCGAACGCATGGAGGCGCAACGGGCCGGGCTGGCGCAGCGCCAGGCCGACCTCGAGCCGGTGCTCGACGCCGCGAGGGACGCGGTCGCCGCGGCCGAGCGGTCGCTCGCGGCTCTGCCCGATCCGGCGGCATTGGAGAATGAGCTCGAGGGCGGCCGGGCTTCGGCGGCCACCGCCGCATCGGCTGTCGCCGACCGAAGGGCCGAGGCCGCGACCAGGGCGCGCGAGACCGCCGCGGACCGCGAGCGGCTGAGCGCGGCGGCGCGCGAGCAGGCCGAATGGCGCAAGCGCCGGAGCGATGCCGAGCAACGCCTCACTTTGGCGATCGAGCGCCGAAATCTCCAGGCAGCTGAACGCTCCGAGCTGGAGCGCGAACCGGCCGACCTCGACCAGAAGATCGCCGCCCTCGAACGCACCAATAACGAAAGCCAGGTGCGCGTCGGCGAAGCAACCGCCGCCGAGCGCGAGGCCGAAGAGGCGGTCATCGCCGCGGCGAGCGAGGTGGCGTCCGCCAACGAGCGGTTCGCCGAGGCGCGCGAGCGTCGCGCAGCCGCGGCGGCGAGGGCCGAGGCGCAGCAAGCTCGGAGCGCCGAGTTCGCTCGGACCTCGGTCGAGAAGTTCGAATGCGTTCCGCAGCGTCTGCCCGGGCAGCTCGGGTTCGACGGCGAGGACGCGCCCGATGCCGACGAGCAGGCGACGACGCTCGAGCGGCTGACCGCCGAGCGCGAACGGATCGGCCCGGTGAACCTGGTCGCCGAAGCCGAGCTCGCCGAGCTCGACGATTCGCGAACCAGGGGCGCCGCCGAGGCCGAGGAGCTCACCCAGGCGATCCATCGCCTCCGCGGCTCGATCGGCAATTTGAACCGCGAAGGCCGGGTGCGGCTGCTCGAAGCCTATGAAAAGGTCGACGCGCACTTCCGCCGGCTCTTCACGACCCTGTTCGACGGCGGCCAGGCGCATCTTGCGCTGGTCGAGAGCGACGATCCACTCGAGGCGGGCCTCGAAATCATGGCGCAGCCGCCGGGCAAGCGCCTGTCGACCCTGACCCTGCTTTCGGGCGGCGAGCAGGCCCTGACGGCGATCGCGCTGATCTTCGCCTTGTTCCTGACCAACCCGGCGCCGATCTGCGTGCTCGACGAGGTCGACGCGCCGCTCGATGACGCCAACGTCGAGCGGTTCTGCGACCTTCTCGACCGCATGACGCAGGAGACCGATACGCGCTACCTCATCGTCACTCACAATGCGGTGACGATGAGCCGGATGCACCGGCTCTACGGCGTAACGATGATCGAAAAAGGGGTCAGCCGGCTGGTTTCGGTCGACCTCGGCGGAGCGGAGACGCTACTAGCCGCGGAGTGAGCGATCGCTTCGTTCCGACGCACCCGCATCGGCGGCCCCGGCCGGTCCATACGCTGCGCGGCCTGTTCGGAGAGCGGGCGCGGACCGCCGTTCATGGCTGGTCGGAGCTCGCGTTCGACGCGTGGCACATCAAGCGCGTGGTCCTCGGCCATCCGGTGCATGTCGTGCTGAAGCCCGAGTGGGTCCAGCATGTGCTGCTCGACAATGCGCCCAATTACGAGAAGCCGCGGCTGGTGAAGCGCATCCTCGCGCCGACCATCGGTCGAGGCTTGCTCAGCTCGGACGGCGAGCTGTGGCGGGCGCAACGCAGGATCGTCGCCGCGAGCTTCACTCCGCCCGCCATCGATGCGCTGGTGCCGGTGTTCGCCAGCGTCGGCCGGGCAATGGCGGAATCCTGGCAAGCGGGCACTCGCGACATGGCGGTCGAAGCCACCTCGGCGACGATGACGGTGATTTCGCACGCCTTGTTCAGCGGCGATGAGCGTCTGACGACCCGCGAGGCCATGGACCATATTACCGCAGCGATGGAGGGCGTCGGCGAGGCGCGCATTCAGGTCCTGCTCGGCTTGCCGCTGGTCCCGATCGGCCCGCGCGGGCGGCGCGCGCATCGCGGCATGCGCTTCTTGAGGAGCACGCTCGGCGAGATCGTTCGCGAACGGCTTGCGCCCGCCGCACCCGCCGACTTTGTCACCGACGTGATCCGCGCGCTGATGGAGCGCTTCGGCGAAGACGAGGCGCTGGACCTCGCCGTCGACAATGCCGCGACCTTCTACCTCGCGGGCCACGAGACCACCGCGAACACCACGACCTGGACGCTCTACCTGCTGTCCGAGCAGCCCGAGTTGCAGGAGTTGGCGGCGGCCGAGGCGCAGGCGGCGCTGGAGGCTGGCGTGGATGCCGAGCTTCCCGACCGGCTCCCGCTGCTGCGCGCGGTCCTCGAGGAATCGCTGCGGCTCTACCCGCCGGTGCCGCGCTTCGATCGCGAGGCGGTCGCCGCCGACATGCTCGGCGAGCACGAGGTCCGCGCTGGAGACCTCATCTCGATCTGGCCGTGGATCATCCATCGGCACAAGAAGCTGTGGGACGAGCCGGACGCGTTCGATGCGAACCGGTTCGCGGCCGGCCGGAAGCCCGACCGCCATCGTTTTCAGTATCTGCCGTTCGGCGGCGGACCGAGGACCTGCGTCGGCGCGCGGCTGGCGATGGCCGAAGCGCTGACCATCCTGGCGACCTGGCTGAGCCGCTGGCGTTTCCGCCCGATGCCCGGGCACGAGGTGCGGGTTTCGGGAATGGTGACCCTGCGGCCGAAGCACGGTCTGCCCCTGGTCCTGTCGAAACGCTGACCTTCCGATCTGCGGGAGTGCTATTGCGACTGAATATCAATAACACTAGAGCCGGTCCATCGTCCAAAAAGGGGAAACAATGGACCGCCTGTTCAAAGTACCGTTCGCCGTGGCGCTTGTTTGCGGCTCCTCGTCAGCGTTCGCGGCGGAGGCCGCCCTGAATGCCGCCGACCAAAGCGACATCATCGTCACCGGCCAGCGCCCTGAATATGGCGTCAGGGCCACCAGCACGGCAACCAGGACCAATACCGACATCCGGAACATCCCGCAGGCGCTGACGGTCATCTCCGAGCGCCAGATCGAGGACCAGCAGCTGCGCTCGATCGCCGATCTGCTCAACTTCGTGCCGGGCGCGTCCTACGGCAGCGGCGAAAGCAACCGGGACACGCTCGTGCTTCGCGGCAACACCAGCACGGCGGACTTCTTCGTCGACGGGATCCGCGACGACGTCCAGTATTTCCGGGATTTCTACAACGTCGACCGGGTCGAGGTGCTGAAGGGCCCGAACGCGATGATCTTCGGCCGAGGCGGAGGCGGCGGAATCATCAATCGCGTGCTGAAGCGATCGAGCCTCAACCCCTATCGCAGCGTGCTGGGCTCGGGCGACGGCTTCGGCGGCGTCCGGGTCGCCGGCGACTTCGACCAGCCGCTGGCCGATGGCGTCGGTCTTCGCCTGAACGCGATGTACGAGGATGGCGACAGCTTCCGCCGCCACGTCGACCTCAAGCGTTACGGCATCAACCCGACCGCGGGGATCCAGATCGACCCCGATACGCGCCTGGACCTGTCCTACGAGCATTTCCATGACCGCCGGACCGCCGACCGCGGCATCCCCTCGGATCGCGGGGAACCGCTCGAAGGCTTCGACCGCACCTTCTTCGGCGACCCCGGCAAGAGCTTCGCTCATGCGAACGTCGACCTCGCCACGTTCGCCATCGAGCATCGGTTCGGCGAGGGATTGACGCTGCGCAACCGGACGCTCTTCGGCGACTACGACAAATTCTACCAGAACATCTACGCAGCCAGCGCCGTGCTTCCGCCCGACAGCCAGAACCCGGAAGCGGGATTCCGCCTCGGCGCCTACAACAACCGCAACGACCGCACGAACCTGATCAGCCAGACCGACCTCATCTGGGAAAACCGGCTGCTGGGGGTCGACCAGACCCTGCTCGTCGGCTTCGAGGCGGGACGGCAGAAGTCGCGCAACCGGCGCAATACCGGCTCGGTCGCCGGGACCCGCGTGCCGCTCGGCGATCCGACCGTCGACGTCGACGCGACCTTCGCTCCGGCCCCGACCGACGCCAACAACCGCGCGCGTGCGACGTTCGCGGCGGCCTATGTGCAGGACCAGATCCGTATCTCGGAGATGTTCGAGATCGTCGCCGGTTTGAGGTTCGACAGCTTCAAGCTGAAGGTCGACGATCTCCGCCCGCATGTGAACGCCGAGTTCAGCCGCCGCGACAATTTGTGGTCGCCCAGGCTCGGGCTGATCGCCAAGCCCGCCGACAATTTGTCCTTCTACGCGAGCTATTCGCGCTCCTACCTGCCGCAGTCCGGCGACCAGTTCAGCGGCCTCGACATCAATACCGAGACCCTGAAGCCGGAACGATTCGACAATTACGAGATCGGGGGGAAGTGGGAGCCGGTCGAGGGCCTCCTCGCCACCGCCGCGATCTACCAGCTCGACCGGACCAACACGCGCGTCGCCAACCCCGACGGAAGCGGCACCTTCCTGCTGTCCGGCGAGCAGCGCAGCCGGGGCCTTGAGCTCGGCCTCGAGCGCAGCGTCACCAGCCGCTGGCTGATCTCGGCCGGCTATACCTGGCAGAAGGCCGAGGTGCGGAACGCAACCACGGCCTGCCCGAGCGGCGATTGCGAAGTCCCGCTGGTGCCGCGCCACACCTTTTCGATGTGGAACCGTTACGACCTTACGAAGCAGTTCGGCGCGGGGCTCGGGATCATCGCCCGATCGAAGTCGTTCGCGTCAATCGGCAACAGCGTGAAGCTGCCCGGCTACGCCCGGCTCGACGCGGCGCTGTTCTACAAGCTGCCGCACGGGATCGAGACGCAGATCAACGTCGAGAACATCCTGGGCGCGGACTATTTTCCGACGTCCAACGGCGACAACAACATCGCCCCCGGAGCGCCGCGAACGATCAAGGCGACCCTCGGCTACCGGTTCTGACGAGCCGGAGGACTCGTCGCCCCGGACCTGGTTGCGCGTCAGCTGAGCGCGGCCGCCTGCTCCCGCGGGCCGCTCGTCACGCGATGCCCGATCACGACCTTGAAGACCACGAATGCGCCGAGGCCAAAGACGGCGCTCGCCACGTGGATCAGCCAGAAGGTCGGGGTCGGAAGCGCCGAGTACAGCCCGCCGATATATCCGACGATCTTGTTCGCCGCGAAGAAGGCCAGATAGTAAAGGCCGATCACGGTCGCGTTGATCTGCCTTGGCGCGATCTTCGAAAACAGCGCCAGGCTGATCGGCAGGATGTGCGCGAAGCCGATGCTGTTCAGAAGGTGGAACATGAACGGCCAGAACAGGCCGATCTTGCCGCCCGCGGGCTGGGTCAGCGCGGCCATGAACAGGCACAGCCCGCCGGCAATCGTGAAGAAGCTGCCGATGATCATCTTGCTGATCTCGTCGGGCTCGCGGTGCTTGAGGCTCCACCATTTCCAGAAGGCGGCGACCGCGACGAGCATGGCGAAGCTGAGCGTCGCATCCAGCGTGATCAGCCAGCTGCTCGGCATGACATAGTCGAGGAACTTCAGGTTGAAGTGCTGGTCGCCCCAGACGAGATAGGCGTTGAAAATCTCCTGGTTGGTCAGGAGCGAGATCGCCATCACCGGGATCAGGATGCACAGTGCGAGGACGCGCGTCTTGTCTTCGCGCTCGAGGTTCCTGGTCAGGAACAGGTAGAGCGCCGCGACCAGGATGAGGGCGGCGATCGTTCCGACCAGCCACGAAGAGAAGAGGATTCCAGAGACCATCAGCCACACGATGACGAGGACCGCGATCCCGATCGCTCCGGCAAGGACGCGGCCGATCAACTGGCCGCTGCCACGGTCGGCCACCGCCAGGTCGGCCGGGAGCCACTTTTGGCCCCACAGATAGATAACCAGGCCGAGCACCATCACCACCCCGGCGCAGCCGAAGCCATAATGCCAGCCGACCCTCTGCCCGAGCGTGCCGGAAACGAGCGGAGCGGCAATAACGCTGACGTTGATGAAAATGTAGAAGATCTGGAACGCCATCGCCCGGCGCAGGTCCTGCTCGCTGTAGAGCTCGCCGACCTGCGTCGCGATATTCCCCTTGAACAGGCCGACGCCGACGATGAGCGCCAGGAGCGCGAAGAGGAACGCTCCTTCGAATGCCATCAGGAAATGGCCGAGCGCCATCACCAGGGCGCCCGCGATCAGCGCAATTCTTCGGCCGGTCAGCTTGTCGGCGATGATCCCGCCGAGGATCGGCATCAGGTAGACGAGCGAGGTGTAATCGCCAAAGATCGCCGACGAGAGTGGCTGACCCTCGAGCCCGGGATAATGCCAGCTGCGCAGCCAAGCCAGGCCCGCGACATTGTCGATGGGTCCCGCGAGGAGCAGGTAATTGACCATGTAGAGCGTCAGGAGCGTCTGCATGGAATAATAAGAGAAGCGCTCGCACGCCTCGGTGAAGCCGAGAAAGCCGAGGCCCTTGGGATGCCCGAGAAACGCGCGGTCGTTGCGGTCGACCTGCTCGAGGTCGGGCGTGGCGTCGGCGACGGTCATGACTGCACTCTCCCCGCGGATGAGCCGCAGGGGCTAGCAGAGCCGTTCGAGCGGGGAAATGGTGATCGCGCCCGGCCGTTCCCAGCGAATGGCCTGCCCGCGATCATTCCTGCGGAGGCGTATATTCCTCGGCCTGCTGGCGGCGCTGACTGCGCGCCTGCTGGATGACCTGGGTCAGGCAGCCCGTGTAACCGCCCGGACCGACCGGGGAGCAGCTGTTGATCCCGGTATCGCCGACCGTTTCGAGCACCTGCGACTTGCTCGCCCAGGATTGCCCGGCCTGCGGGGGACCGCTCGGCCGGTATTTCTCCGGGATCCGATAACGCTCGCTCTCCGGCCTGCGGGCGCAGACCACGACCTCGTCATCGGTCGAGCGAGGGCAAGGGTCATTGCCATAGACGATGATCTCGGCGACCTTGTTCTGCGCCTCCGCCGGCTGCGAGAGGGTCGCGAGACCGCCGGCAAGCGCCGCCACCGCGGCGCTCAGCGTGATCGTCAGTCTCATCATGTCTCACGCGTCCTTTCAAACATTCAGAGCGGGCGAGTCCGCTGCTTGTTCCTCATATGCGCTTTGAAAGCCCGATTGCCAGCCTGCATCCCACACGGATCGCCGCCGTCAGCAGCGGATAGCCGAGCGCATTGGTCGCGCCCGCGGAACGGGCGCTGTCGCGATGCTCGACCTCCTCGGCGCGAAACTCCGCGATGTCCCTGGCTAGCTCGGGATCGTCGTCGCCGAGCGCGGCAAGCTGACCGCCGTAGTGGCGGTCGATCTCGGTTTCCACCGCGTCGGTGCAGGCAAGCGCGGCGGCTTCGGACATCAGCGCCGTCGCCGCCCCGAGCGCGAACCCGGCGACGTTCCACAACGGCTGGAGTGCGGTCGGGCGGACGCGCCGTTCGGCCATCAGCTGGTTGAAGCGGTTGAGATGTCGCTCCTCCTGCGCCGCCATGCGGGCGATCAGCTTGGCCTCGGGGCAGTTGCGGCGAATGACGGCGAGCTGTCCCGCATAGATTCGGGTCGCGCCATATTCGCCCGCCTGGTCGACCCGCACCATCGAAGCGGTGTCGGCGCGCCGGTCGCCGGGGCGCCACCCGCTCACCGGCGCGAACCCCCGAGCGTCAGGATGGCGATCGCGGCCGCTCCGGACAGCGACAGGATCGCATTCCAGCCGGCCATCGAAACCCCGAGGAATGCCCATTGCACCTGGTCGCAACGAACCAGCGGCGCCTGGGTGATCTGCTTCAGGAGGTCGGTCGTGCTCCCGCCCTGCGCGAGTGCGGTGCAGGTCGTGATACCTTCGAAAATGCCGGCCTCGACCCCGGCGTGATAGACTCCGATCGCGCCCGAAACGGCGATCGCCAGCGCCGCAAGGAGGGTCAGACTCCGCGACCTGGTCGATTCCGCGGGAGCGGTGAACGCGAGCCCGGCAAGCACGATCGCCGCGCCGTGCGGCCAGCGCTGCCAGTAGCACATCTCGCACGGGTGCAACCCGCCGAGATATTGCGAGCCGAGCGCTCCGCCGAGCAGCGCGAGGGGCAGGAGCAGGGCGATCAGCCGCGCGGTCGCCGCCCGGCCGATCGCTTGCTGCGCGGGAACGGGCGGAAGGGCTGCCTCGGCCATGCCCACGCCGCCTAACGCAGCTTGGGCTTGTCGCCCGCCGAAGACGCGATAGCCGGGGCGCGAGGAGCAAGGCGCTTCAGCGTCCGGATCGCATAATCGAGCTGGAAGTCCTTGATGCCCTGCTTCTCGAGCGAGGCCGCGGACATCGCGAAACGCGGATCCGGGGTGTCGTCGTTCTCCAGCAGCTTGTCCTCGACCTTGGCCTGCGCGAGCAGATGGCGGCGAAGATCGGCCTCGCGGATCCGCGGCCGGTCCTTGTAGTCGGGGTCGGAAATCTGCGGAACCGCGATGTCCGGCTCGATCCCGCCGGCCTGAACCGAGCGGCCCGACGGCGTGTAGTAACGCGCGGTAGTGAGCCTCAGCGCGCTCTGCGGACCGGTCTGGACGACCGTCTGCACCGAACCCTTGCCGAAGCTCTTCTCGCCCATGACCAGGGCGCGGCGATGATCCTGCAAGGCGCCGGCGACGATCTCGGAAGCCGAGGCCGTCCCCGCGTCGACCAGCACGATCACCGGAAGGCCGTGGGCCATGTCGCCGGGACGCGCGTAGTAGCGCTCGATATCGGTCTTGTCCCGGCCGCGCTGGGAGACGATTTCGCCGCTATCGAGGAATGCGTCGCTGACGTCGACCGCCTGGTCGAGCAGCCCGCCCGGGTTCGACCGCAGGTCGACGACATAGCCGAGCGGATGCCCGCCGGTGGCCTTGTCGATCGACAGCAAGGCGGACTTGGTCTGGTCGGCGACGTTGCCTGAGAAAGTGTTGATGTTGATGATCCCGATGCCGTCCTTGATTTCCCATTTGACGGGGCGGAGCTCGATCCGCTCGCGGACCATCGAAATGTCGAACGGCTTGTCGCGGCCGGGGCGCACGATCGTCACCTTGATCGGCGTGCCGGGCGCGCCGCGCATCTTCTCGACGGCTTCGTCGAGCGTCAGGCCATAGACCAGCTCGCCGTTGATGTGGGTGATATAGTCGCCCGACTTGATCCCGGCCCGCCACGCCGGAGTGTCCTCGGTCGGAGCGACCACCTTGACCGCGCCGTCCTCGGTCGAGACGGTGATGCCGAGGCCACCGTAATTGCCGTCGGTGGTCGTCTTCAGAGTGTCGAAGTCCGACGCCTCGACATAGCTCGAATGGGGGTCGAGCGCGGAAAGCATGCCGTCGATCGCGCCCTTGATCAGAGTGTGGTCGTCGACCTGGTCGACATAATTCGCCTTCACCCGCTCATACACGCTCATGAACTTCTCGAGCTCCTGGTAATTGGCGGTGTCCGCCGCGGCGAAGGAGCTCGCGGTCACCGGGACCAGGGCCAGCGCTCCGACGAGCGCGAGGGGCGGGAGGAACTTGCGGTTGAACTTCATCGGTCGCGTCCTGTTAGGCGGCGCACGCGTTTAGCCGCCTTTCATTCCCTTTGACAGAGTTTGAGATGAACCTGCGATGAGAGCCGGCGAGACCTGGCGCCCATTTTGGGACAGTTCGACGCCGATCGGACCCAAGGCCCGCCCGGCGGGGTCGCCCATTCTCACCCGGTCGCCCGCTCGGAGCGGCGAGGAAACATTCAGGATCAAGGTCATCCAGCCGCGTCCATGGTCGACGATCAGGATCCCGTCATAATCGCGATAGGGACCTGAAAAACGAACGACCCCCGCCGCCGGTGCCGCGACCGGTTGGCCGCGGCGCGTGGCGAGCGTGATCCCGCGCGAGCGGACGCCGCTCGAATTGACCGAGCCGAGGCCGTCGGTCACCGCCGCGCCCGACGGGAGCTGATAGGCCAGAACGGCCGGAGGAGGCGCCGATTCCGGAGAGACCGGACGCGGTGGCGCCGGACCCTCGCCGGCGAGTGCCGCGGCCAGGGCGGCGGCCGCGCGGCTGCCCGGCTCGCTGCCGCGCAGTCGCTCGATATCCTCGCCGGCCGCCAGCGCCACGTCGCCCGCGGACAATGCCTGTCCGGACGAGGCCATCGCCGACTGCACGGCCTTCCGTTCGAGCGCCGCGAACCGATTGCGCCTGGCGACGAGGTCCTGACGGCTTTGCGCGAGTTCCGCGCGCGCGGCGCCCGCCGCTCGCCGCAGCCGCTCGCCTTCCCGAAGCTCGGCGGACAGTGCGGCGGTTCGGCGGCGGATCACGGGCAGGGTCGAATCGAGCAGCACGCGGACCTTGACGAATTCGTCGATGCTTTCGCGGTCGGCAATCGCCACGAGCGGCGGGCGTTGGCCCATGACGGCGAGGCCGGCGAGCAAGGACGCGATCGGACGTTGCTCGTTCGCGAGCCGCTGCCTGCGCGTCACGAGATTCGCCGAGACCAGGCGCAGTTCGGCGTCCGCCGCGGTGATTCGGGCCTCCGCCGCGTCGACCGCCTTGGCGGCCGCCTCCTGCCGCGCCCGGAGCCGCGCCGCCTGGTCCTGCTGGCCGGCGGCGATCCGCTCGAGCCTCGCCGCCTCCGCCTCGGCGGCCGACTGCTCGGCGCGGGCGTTCCGGAGCGCGGCGTCGAGCATCTCGCCCTGCGTCTGCGCCGGGGCGCTCGCCGCGACGAGCAGACAGGCCGGGAGCGTCAGGGATGCGAGCGCGCGCATTGCCCTAACCTTCGCGATGATAGGGGTGGTTCGCAAGGATGGATGTGGCGCGGAACAATTGCTCGGCGAGCATCGCCCGGACGAGCAGGTGCGGCCAGGTCGCGGTCCCGAACGAAAGCAGCAGGTCCGCGCTGCGCCGCTGCCGCTCGTCATGCCCGCCGTGGGCGCCGATCAGGAAGCGCGCCTCGCGCGTGCCGCCATCGCGCCAGCGCTCGAGCCGCTCGGCCAGCGCGCTCGACGACAGCGCCTCCCCACGCTCGTCGAGGACGACCGTAACTCCGTTCGCCGGAAGCGGCGCGACGTTGCCGCCCTTGTCGGGAAGCTCGGTGACCTTCGTCGGCCAGGCAATGCGCTTCAGGTAGCGCTCGACCAGCTCGGCTTCCGGCGACCGGCCGATTTTCCCGCGCGCGACGATGTGCAGGAGCACTGCTGCTACTATTGGGTGGCGGCCGGGGACCAGCTCCCCGGGAACGGCCAGCGGAGCGCCGATTTGAAGCCGTCGTAGATCGCTCTCGCCGCCTCGGCGATGGTCCGGGGACGGTTGCTTCCGCCGCGCGCGAACATCGCGACCGCGATCCTGCTACCGTCGGGCAGGCTGATGAAGCCGACGTCGCCGGTATAGCCGTTCAGGGTGCCCGTTTTGTGCTCGATAGGAACGCCGGGCAGAAGTGCCTTCATCCGGTTCTTGCCGGTCTCGCAGCGGGCCATGAGGTCGAGCAGATAATTGCGGCTCTGCGGCTTGATCAGCTCGGCCCGGTAGATGCGCTTCAGAAGATCGACCATCGCCAGCGGAGTGCTCGAATCGCGCCGGTCCCAAAGGTCGCGCTTGTCGCTCAGCAGCTGGGCGATGGTGCGGTCCACGCGAAGGCCCCGAACCCCGTTGTCCCGCAGCCACTGGTCGAGCGCCCGCGGACCGCCGAGGTCCCTCAGGAGCATGTCGGTGGCGTGGTTGTCGCTATGGATCAGCATTCGCGCCATCAGGCCGCGCGCCGACTGGCCATTGATCGTGTCGTCGAGCGAACGGCGGCCATGATCGACCTGCGCGAGGTAGAGCGCCGCCACGGCGACCTTGACCGTGCTCGCCATGGGAAAGGCGACATTGCCCTGGACGCTGATGGTTTCGCCGTCGGTGAGGTCGAGCGCTGCGATCCCGACATCGGCGGACTTGTCGGCGACCAGGGCGTTCAGCTGCTGTTCGAGGCCGAGAAGCTTGGGCGACGACGCCGCCCCCGCGGGCTGCGCGACGAATACGAACAGCGACAGAAAAACAACAATGAAACGCATGTGCCTCACCCGCGAGCCGCGCTCACGGCCGTATCATCGCCAAACGCCCACATTCGTTCCAAATTGTAAAAATTTCTTACTTCGGGACGGAAAATATGCACGATGACGTCGTCGGCATCGATCAATACCCAGTCCGCGGCCGGAAGGCCCTCGATCCGCGGAGTCCTCCCGAACTTCTCCTTGATCCTTTCGGCAAGTTTCGCGGCCATCGACGCGACCTGCCGGGTCGAGCGGCCCGAAGCGATGACCATGTGGTCCGCGATGTTCGATTTGCCGGCGAGAGGGATGGAGATGACCTCCTGGGCCTGGTCGTCGTCGAGCGATTGAAGGACGAGACGGTGGAGGGCATCGACGTCGATGGGAGTGCGGCCGCCGGAAGCGGCAGTCTCAGCGGGACGTTCGGTCAAGTGGTCTCCTGACGGACTTTGGCACGCCGAGACGCGGCAGGTGTCTGCCAGCGGCGGGCGGGCGGCGATGCCAGTTGGGATTATGCGCGCGAATGGCGGTTGCGGACGTCGGGTCGGGCGGCAGGCGAAGCAAAAGAATCGCCGGTGCACTCCACTCCGTCCAGTTGCTTGCCTGGCCGGAAGGATGGACGAACCTTCTCAGCCAGCCCATCGCGCGCGCCGCGTGGGCAGCCGAATCATAACCGGGCCGGCGAATCACCGCAATCGGCACTTCCTGCGCCAAGCCCCTCCAATCGCGCCATTTGTGAAAATTTGGCAGGGTGTCACCGCCGAGCAACCAGATGAAGCGATGCCTCGGAAACCGGCGCTTGAGGCGCCGAACCGTGTCGATCGAGTACCGCGTCCCCACCCGGCGCTCGAAATCGCTCACTCGAATGCGCGCGGCCGAGGCCAGGCGCCTGGCCGATGCGAGCCGCGCCTCGAACGGCGCCATGTCCTTCGCGCCGTCCTTCAACGGGTTTCCCGGCGAGACCAGCCACCAGACCTCGTCGAGCCCGAGGACGCGCATCGCGTGCAGGCTGATCGCACGGTGCCCGCGGTGCGCCGGGTTGAAGGAGCCGCCGAGAAGGCCGATGCGCGCCATGCCACGCGAACGGCTAGCACGGGCAAACGACGCCGCCTAATGTGCGGCCACGAAGGGGGACGAATGCCGGATCTTGAAGCAGTTGGCGACGCGTTGACGGGCGGCGTGGTCGGCCGCGCGGTGGAACCCAAGGCCGGCGAAGGCGTGGACGGCCACACGCACGAGACGAACTGCCTCAACTGCGGAACGCTTCTCGCAGGCGATTATTGCCACGTCTGCGGGCAGCACGCGCATGTCCATCGAACATTGTCCGCGTTCTTCCACGATTTGCTCCACGGAGTGCTGCATTTCGAGGGCAAGATCTGGCGGACCTTGCCCTTGCTCGCGTGGAGGCCGGGCGAACTCACCCGGCGCTACATCGACGGCCAGCGCGCCAGCTTCGTCTCGCCGATCGCCCTGTTCCTGTTCAGCGTCTTCCTGACGTTCGCGGTGATGGGCATGACGGGAAACCTGTCCGGCCAACTACCCGCCGAGGCGTCGAAAGACCTGGCCCGGGATATTCAGAAGGACCGGCAGAGGATCGCGGAACTGGAAGCGGCGCGCGCCAACGCCGTGAAGACCGGGACTTCGACTGCGGCCATTGACGAGCAATTGACGGATCTCAAGGCGGAAGTCGTCGCGATGCAGGCGCTGGAAAGCCGCAACTTCAAGGTCGAAGCCCTGAACGCGCAGGCGCTGAGGGACCGTAACGTCAGGCCCCAGACAATCGACTTGCGGGGCGAGGGCGCTCCGCGCTGGCTGGGCGGCTTCGTCAACAAGGCGAGCAAGAACCCGGAGCTCTTGTTCTACAAGATCAAGACCAACGCCTATAAGTTCAGCTGGGCGCTCATCCCGATCTCGGTACCCTTCGTCTGGCTGCTGTTCCCCTTCAGCCGGTGCTTCCGGATGTACGATCACACGGTCTTCGTGACCTACTCGCTGTGCTTTATGATGCTGCTGCTCAGCATCGGAACCACGATCAGCCTGGTATGGCCCACGATCGCGAGCCTGCTGTTCTTTTTGCCGCCGTTCCACATGTATCGACAGCTCCAGGGCGCCTACGGCTTGAGGCGCTGGGGCGCACTGTGGCGAACGACCTTGCTGATCGGCTTCGCCTTCGCGGCGATCGGCATGTTTACCGCGCTGATTGTCGGGATCGGCGAAGTCTAGGCGCCGGCGGTCGCGGGTCCGCCGATTGCGCCGGGCTTGCGCCGCTTCGCCTTCGGGATCGACGAGCCGGCCGCCGGGATCGCCGGGCCCGAGACCCCGCCGCGGTCAATCGTCTCGCCCGCGAGCAGCTTCTTGATCTCGTCGCCGGCCAGGGTCTCATATTCGAGCAACCCCTTGGCGAGCGTTTCGAGCTCCTCGCGATTCTCCTCGAGCAGCGTCCTGGCGCGGGCATAGCCC
>DASURT010000277.1:0-2685 GCA_036375515.1 Sphingomicrobium sp. | reverse complement strand
GCCTGTTCAAGGGCAATATCGCAACTCAGGTCGGCGAGCTCTATGGCGAGAACGACCTGCGCCGGGCGATGGCGTTCCAGATCTTTTATATCTTCATCAATGTCAGCGTGATCATCGCGCCGCTGACCGCCGGAACGCTGGGCCAGGAAGTCGGATGGCATTACGGCTTCGGCTGCGCCGGCGTGGTGATGGTGCTAGGACTCGCCATCTATCTGTCGGGCCAACGCTGGCTGCCGGCGGAAATCAGCGCGGGAAAGGCGCCTCAAGGCAGACTGAATGCGCGTATCATCGGAAGCGCAATCGGCCTCGCGGTTCTCGTCCTCGGCTGGCTGGCGATCTCCGGCGTCCTGTTCTCCTCGTGGGTGGTGGGCACGATCTCCGCCGTCGTCTTGATCGCCGGTCTATATTTCGCTCTGACCCGCAATCTCGAACGGAGCGACAAGGCCCGCACTCTAGCCCTCGTAATCCTGATCCCGATTCTGGCCGTTTCGCTGCTGACCAACCAGGAAATCTTCAACGCCTATCTCGTCTGGGGCGACCAGCAGTTCAACCTGAGCGTCCTCGGATTCGCCTTTCCGAGCAGCTGGCTGATTTCGATCGATGCCGGGGTCAGCTTTACGATGCTCGTCGTAGTTGCAGCGTTCTGGAAATGGTGGGGAACGCATCATCGCGAGCCGGACGAGATCAGCAAGATGATCATCGGCAGCGTCTTCACCGTGGCGGGCGGCGTCTGCTTGTTCATGGCCGCGCTGACTCAGCCGGCGGGCGGCAAGATCAGCATGTTCTGGCCGCTGATGTTCGAACTGATGAACAGCATCGGCTTCGCCCATGTGCTGCCGGTCAGCCTGGCGCTCTTTTCAAAACTGGCGCCAAGAGCGATCGGAGCGACCGTGATCGGGCTCTATTATCTGGCGTTCTTCATTGCCAACAAGGTCGTCGGCTATGTCGGGGGCCTCTATTCGAGCCTGCCCACGACGACCTTCTGGCTTATCCACGTCGTGAGCGCGGTGTTCGGGCTGGTCGCCTTCGCCATCTTCAAGATGGTTGTCGGCCACCGCATCCAGAGCACGCCCGAGGATCAGTCGGCGGCGCTCGGCTAGGGAACGATCGGTAGATACACCGCGGTCGGCGTTGCGCCGCCGTAGAAGATGCTCTGCGTCGCTTTCCGGTAATCGCCGGCTTTCGCGTTGAAGATGTTCGGGACGAAGGTCTGCGGGTTGCGGTCGTAGAGCGGGAACAGGCTCGACTGGACCTGCACCATGATCCGGTGGCCGGGCAGGAAGACGTGATTCACGTTCGGCAGGTTCCAGCGATATTCGATCGTCGTCCCCGATGGCAGCGCCGCTGGATGCGCCTTGTCGTGGACGTAGCGGCCGCGGAATATCTCGATTCCGATCGGCAGCTCATAGCCGGCCATGCTGGGCTTCGAACCCTGCGACGCGCCTTCCGGAATGTCGTTCGGATAGACGTCGATCAGCTTGATGACCCAGTCGCTGTCGGTGCCGGACGTCGATGCGAACAGGTCGACCTGCGGCGAGCCCATGATATGCACGGGCTTGGTCAGCGCCGCGCCGGTGTAGGTGAGGACGTCGGAGCGGCCGTCGACGAATCGTTGATCGTGCACCAGCCACGTGTGCCACTGGTCCGCATCGCTCATATCGATCGGGCGCGGCAGGAACGGCACGGGCGCGGACGGGTCGGAGACGTAGCTGTCGCTTCCCGCAGATGCCGGCTGGCTGAAGCTCGTGCCCTTGCCGGCGGTCAGGTACAGCGGCGTCGGCGTTCCCATCGGCCAGCGCGGGCTCTCCTCCCAGCGGTCGATCCCGCTTGCATAGGTGAGCACCGTCGGCGTGTGCGGGTCGGGCGCGCCTTTCAGATAATGGTCGAGGAACGGCTTCATCCATTTGGTCCGCCATTCCTTCGCGGTGTCGCCAGTGAAGGTGAGCGCGCCGAGCTCATAGCCATAATGGTTGGCGCCCGAATGCCGCCACGGGCCAATCACGAGGTGCAGAAGCCCGCTACCCTCATATTTGTCCTTGAGCGCCCGATAGACGGCAGGCGCGCCATAACTGTCCTCCTGGTCCCACTGGCCGACCTCGAGCATCGTCGGCACAGTGAGCGGACGGGCGGCGAGCCATTTGTCGACCGCCTGAAGCTGCCAGAAATCGGTATAGGCCGGGTTCTCCATCACCTTGCGCACCGACGGCACATTCTCGATCCGCCACTTGCGCGCGAAATCCCCGGCCGATCCGGACTCCAGATAGGCCGTGTAGTCGTCGCCCTGGCCGCGCGGGATTTTGGCTCCGGCGTCGGCCTTGCCGGTGCTCATCTCGAGGAAATAGTCGAAGCCGGGCACGCGGAAAGCGCCGTTGTGGAAGTCGTCGTCGCCCATCCAGGTGTCGACCATCGGGCTTTCCGGCACCGCGGCCTTCAGCGCCGGATGCGGGTTGATTTCGCTCATCAGCGTGGTGAAGCCGAGGTAGGAAGAGCCGATCGTGCCCACCTTTCCGTTCGACTCCGGCACGTGCTTCACCAGCCAGTCGATCGTGTCGTAGGCGTCCGTGCTCTCGTCGATCCCGGTCTTGTTGAGCGGCCCCGCGATCGGCCGCGTCATGATGAACGTGCCTTCGGAACGATGCAGCCCGCGGATGTCCTGGAAGGCGATGATGTAGCCGTCCTCGACGA
>DASURT010000276.1:0-4760 GCA_036375515.1 Sphingomicrobium sp. | reverse complement strand
CCGCGATCCCGATGGCGAGGCCCACGGCGGCGAGGAAGCCGAACATGCCAATGGGAAAGCCCAGAAGTCCTATGCCCATCGTGATGAGGCTGATCACGCCGATCGCGACTCCGACGCGCTTCATGCGCCGACCGAGATCAGCGTTGAGCCGCTGCCGCTCGCGGCGCGCGGCATCGCGGACGGGACCTTTTCGCTCGTCCATCCGCGCCATCACTTCGCTGGCGTGCGTCATCACCTGATGCGCGCGCTGCATGACCGCGAGATGGGGGTCTTCGGTCATTTTGCCTCAATCGGGGTCAGCGGCGAGGAAGTGTTTTCGAGCTTCGCCTGGTTCACGCCTTCCGCCCGGGCGATGTAGCCCTTCGACTTCTCGACTTCCTTGCCCAGGGTGTCGACGGTCTGCTTCATGTTGCCGAGCGCCTGAAGCTTGAACTGGTCGATCTGGTCCATCGTGTCGTAGATGTTCTGGAAGGCGCGCTGCAGCGTTTCCAACGGAATCGTCGAGCTTGCGGCCTGCTCGTGGATCGCGCCCGTCTGGGTGCGGAGCATCTCGCCGGTCGAATCGATCATCCCGGCCGTCGTCGTGTTGAGCGCCGTGATCTGCTCGAGCACCAGCTTCTGGTTGGTCATCGCCTGGGCGACGGTGACGGCGGTGCGGAGCGCGGCAACGGTCGTCGTCGAGGCCCGGTCGACGCCCTTCACCAGCTCGACATTGTTCTTCTTGACGAGGTCGAGCGCGAGGTAGCCCTGGACCGTCACCGCCATCTGCGTGAGCAGGTCGGTGGTGCGCTGGCGCGTGTAGAACAGCGCGGTTTCGCGGATCGCCTTGGCCTTGGCCGGCTCCGCCGCGTCCAGATCGTTGGCCTTGTCCTCGAGCTTCTGGTCGAGGCTGCGCGAGATATGCACCATCTGCTCGAGCTTGTGCATCGTCTTCCACAGGTTCGCGCGCTCGGTGTCGATGGCGGCATTGTCCATCAGCAGCTCGTCCTTGCCGCCGGCGAGCCGGGCGAGGATCGCGGAAATGTGCGTCTGCGAGCTCTGGTACTGCCGGAAGTAGCTCTTGATCCGGCCGCCGAAGGGAATGAGGCCGAACAGCTTGCGGCCGGGCGAAAGGTTGCCGTGCCGCTTGGGGTCGAGGTCCTCGACCGTCTTGCGGAGCTCGGTGAGGTCGGCGCCGATGCCGGTGTCGCTGTCGATCGCCTTGACCGGGCGGTCGAGGAAGCGGTTCGAGGCGCCCGCGGCTTCCGAAATCTCCTTGCGGCCCATCGCGGTCAGCTGATCGACCTTCTTGCCGAAGTCCGGGCTGTTCGAATCGAGCGCGGCCAGCTCGTCGACGAACTTGCTGACGCGCTTGTCCAGCTCGGTCGTTTCCTCCGACTTCAGCGGGACCAGCCCGGCGGCTTCCGCCGGGGCGACCGGCTGGAGCGCCTCGGGCGGGTCGAGCTTCAGCTTGGTCGCGGTCTTCGTTTCGGGCGACGTTTCGGTGGCCATGATCGTCTCGTCCTTTCACTGCCCGGTGGCGGTGCGGCTGAAGAGCGTGGACGGCCGGACCACTCCGTGCAAGGGGCTTTGGGCTGTATTATAGGTACAATACACGGCGGGCTCAAGCGTCCCGGTGCGGGTCGTTACGCGTCCGTTTCAGGCGTTAACCATCTGCTTCAACGCTTCGCTCACCCTGACCGCCGTACATGCCGGGCCATACGCAGCGATTGTGTGGGGTCCCATGATCTCCTTGAAGAAACTGTGGCGAGACAGGCGCGGCAACGTCCTCGCGATCGCGGGTGCCGCGCTTCCGCTCGTGATCGGGGCGGCCGGCCTTGCCAGCGACACGATCCAGTGGACCTTGTGGAAGCGCCAGCTCCAGCGCGCGGCCGACTCGGCGGCGATCGCCGGCGTCTATGCCAAGATCCAGCCGCAGGACATTCCGGGCGCAGTCAACACCGACCTCGACAAGGACAATAACTTCGCGCGGCCGGCTGTCGCCACCACGCATTCGGGAATCGACCTTCTGGCCGAGCCGGCGATCAGCTATCCGCCGAACACCTCGGCCTATCTGGACGCGGTGAGGGTGTCGCTGTCGCTCCAGAAGCCGCTCGGATTCTCGTCGCTGTTCATGTCGACTCCGCCGACCATCATCGCCGCGGCGACCGCGGCGACGATCGAGACCGGCACCTATTGCGTCGTCAGCCTCGAGGACACCAGCACGACCGGGATCAAGTCGACGGGTACCGCCAACGTCGATCTCGGCTGCGGGATGATCACCAATTCGACCTCGCTGAACGCGGCGATCGCAACGGGCACCTCGAGCGTCCATGCGACGCCGATCGCCGCCGTCGGAAACATCCAGGACAGCACCAACTGGAATGGCGCGGAATTGCTGCCTTTCACCATGAAGCAGGCCGATCCGTTCCTTGGCGTGAACGTGCCTCCATTCACGAGCTGCCAGGGAAGCCAGAACAGGCTCCGCGTGCAGTCGAACGACCCGGTCAAGGATCTTTCCGCGCAAACAGGAACGATTTGCGTCAGCGACATGAATCTCGACGGGACCGTCAAGCTGGGCAACGCGACCTACATCATCGACAGCGGCGACTTCAACGTCGGCGTGAACGGCAAGGTGAGCTGCGCCGCCTGCACGATCGTGCTCACGAACAGCAGCAGCGGGTCGACTCCGGTGATCGGCACGGTCACGATCAACGCGACCTCGCACGTCGACATGCACGCGCCGACGACCGGGAACTTCGCCAATATCCTGATCTACCAGGACCGGCGCGCGTCGAGTAGCAACGGCAGCAACAACAAGATCAACGGCGATTCCTCGTCCATTATGGAAGGCGGCTTGTACTTCCCGAACCAGGAGATGCGGCTCAACGGTTCGGCCGGTCTCGTGTTCACTTGCGCGCAATTCGTCGCCCGGACGGTGACCTTCGAGGGAACCGGAACCATCAAGAACACTTGCAGCGGTTACGGCGGCAAGTCGATCAAGGGCAAGCACGTGAGGTTGATCGCATGACCCGGCTCCTCAATCTCGCCCGCGACCAGGAGGGCGCGTCGATCATCGAGCTGGCGCTGGTCGCGCCTTTCCTCGCGACCCTCGTCATCGGCGTGGTCGACATCAGCGGCGCCTATTCGCAAAAGCTGCAGCTCGAGCAGGCCGCGCAGCGCACCATCGAAAAGGCGATGCAGGCCGAGCCGTCCGACATCAACGGTCAGAACGTCGACTTCTACAAGACGCTCAAGATCGAGGCCGCGACCGCGGCCGGCGTCGCCGAGAGCGCCGTCACCGTCAAATACTGGCTCGAGTGCAATGGCGTTTCGCAGAATACCAGCCCGGCGACGATGGACGTGGATTACGATCAGTCCTGCTCGAGCGGGACCTACGCCCGGTACGTCAGCGTGAGCATCCAGAAGATTTACGCTCCGATGTTCAATGTCGATTGGTTGAGCGGCGCCAACCCCGACGGCACCTTCACCTTGATCGGCGCAGCGGGAATCCGGGTCCAATGACGAAGCTTCTGACGATCCTGCGCAACGACCGCGGCGCGGCCGCGATCGAGATGGCGTTCGCGGTGCCGATCCTGGCGGTATTCCTGTGGGGCATTTTCGAGATCGGGATCATGTTCCAGGCCAATGCCGGCATGCAGCATGCGCTGGGCGAGGGCGCGCGCTATGCGACGCTCTGGCCGGCCCCGAGCAACGCGCAGATCAAGCAGCGCATCCAGGACAAGGTATTCGGCGTCGGAGTCGGCGACTTCACTGCGGCGGATCCAGTCAACGGGTCCAACTACAAGGACCTCAGCGTCACCTTCACGATGGAAACGAACTTCCTGTTCTTCCGCGGGCCGGACATCGACATCACCCGGTCGAAGCGGGTTTACATCGCCAGCTAAGCCTTTGCGCGCGCCGCGAAAAACGCGGCGATCGCTTCCTTGACTTCCGCGGAGGCCAGGCGTTCCGCGAACGCCAGGCTCTCAAGCTCCATTCGCTCGAGGATTTCGACGCTGGTCCCATGCCGAAGCAGGCGCTGGGTCTGGCGGAGGGCATCGCCCGGCTTGGCCAGCAGGGCCGCGACGACCCTGCCAAAAGTCTCGTCGAGGCCGCCCGCGGGGGCGACGTGGCTGACGAGCCCGATCGCCAGCGCTTCGTCCGCTCCGAACGGCTCGCCGAGGAGGAGGTAACGCGCGGCGCGGCGCCGGCCGGCGAGCCTCGGCAGCAGCATGGTGCTCCCGGCTTCCGGGACGAGGCCGAGGTCGACGAACGGCAAGGAGAAGCGGGCCGACTGGTCGGCGATGACCAGGTCGCAGTGCAAAAGCATCGTCGTTCCGATCCCGACGCAATTGCCGTGAACGGCGGCGACGACCGGGACCTCGCAGCGGGCCAGCGCTCGCAGCAGCCGCCATACGGGAATGTCGGTCGTGTCGCGCGGGAGGGCGCTCAGGAAATCGGCAAGGTCGTTGCCCGCGGCGAAATCCTGGCCTTCGCTGCGGATCGTGATCAGCCGGATCGACGGATCGCCGGCGGCGGTTTCAAAGGCCTCCGCCAGGGCCGCATACATGGCAATTGTGAGGGCGTTGCGCCGCTCGGGCCGGTCGAGGGTGATCGCGAGGACTCCGCGATCGGCTTCGACGCGTACATGCTCGCTCATATTGGACCCAGACCCTCCTACCAGCGAGAGCCGTGACATGGCTCCTGCCGGATGCAGCGCTAGGAGAAGCGTAAAGAGCGGGCAAGGGTGCCCGGTCGAGCGCTTCGACGACGCGAAG
>DASURT010000275.1:0-2142 GCA_036375515.1 Sphingomicrobium sp. | reverse complement strand
TGGTCGCCGGCCGGCGTGAGCCGCGCCCCGGCCTTGTTGCGCACGAACAGCGGCCGGTCGAGTTGCTCTTCGAGCACCTTGATTCGGGCGCTGACCGCCGTCTGCGTGACGTTCAGATTGGCGGCTGCGCGAACGAAGCTGCCCGTCTTCACGATCTCCAGGAACGTTCGGGCGGCGTTGATATCCATGACGCACTCCATTTGATATCAATATGCAATTATATTCGTTTGTCTGTTGATATGGAAGGAGTCATCCTTCGCTTGACCGCGAAATGCATCGGCGTTGGCCGGGCATTCGGGATTCGAAGGAGAAAGACGATGAAATGGAGTGGCAACACGGACTACCACGGTTCCCGTATCTACGCGCTGGATCCGCCACCGAAGGAACGGCGTTCGACAGGAAAGATGTGGACCCGGCTCGCGCTGGCGGCGCGACGCCTGGCGGAGCGGCTCCGTTCACGATCGTCCGCCGTGCCTGCGACGGTGGTTCTGGTCCACGGCCGGGAGCGGCACTTTTCCCTTCTTGGAGCCAAATTACCGGCGATCGGAATTTCGGGGTCGCGGGCGGTCGATTGGCCGTTCCCGCTCCAGAAGAGGTCCGATGGGCGAGTCCATCTGCGGCCGCACGATAACGAAAGCTGATTGTTTACCCTTTGTCCGCCATCGCGCCCCGCACGGCCCGATGCAGCGCTTCCGTGCGGAACGGCTTGGCGAGGAGCGGCGCGTCGGGCGCGGTGCGCTTGACCGCCTCGGTTTCGCTGTAGCCTGAGACGAACAGGATCGGCTGTTCGGGCCTGCGCTCGCGGATCGCGCGCGCGATCTCCGCGCCGGACATGCCGGGCATGATGAAGTCGACGATCACCAGGTCCGGCATTGCACGTTCGATTTCCGCGAGCCCCTGATTCCCGTCGGCGGCGCCCTGCACGCGATAACCCTGCTCCTCAAGCTCTTCGACGATGAACTCGCGAACGTCGGGATCGTCGTCGATGACCAGGATCGAGAGCGGCTTGGCCGGTGCCGGCGGCGCCGCGGCCTCTTCCTTTCGCCCTGCCGCCTCGGTCACGTCGGCTTCGGCCTTGCGGAAGAGGAGCCGAACCGTGGTGCCATTATCCGGAGCGCTCTCGATGCGCGCGTCGCCACCCGACTGACGCGCCATTCCATAGACCATCGACAGACCGAGGCCGGTGCCCTTCCCGACTTCCTTGGTGGTGAAGAAGGGCTCGAACGCGCGTTCCGCTACCTCGGGCGGCATCCCGGCGCCGGTATCGGATATGGTGAGTTCGACATAATCGCCGTCGGCCAGGTCGGAATGCCCTTCGATACGGAGAAGCCGGCTCGAGAAGCTGAGCACGCCGCCGCCGGCCATCGCATCGCGGGCGTTGATCGCGAGATTGAGCAGGGCCACTTCCAGCTGCGTCGGATCGGCCATTACCGGCACATTATCGTCGTGCAGCTCGAACTTCTTGGTGATTCCTGGGCCGAGGACATTCTTCAGCAGCGGGCGCATGTTCTGAATGAGCGGCGTGACCAGGGTCGGCCGGACCTCCAGCCGCTGGACGCGGCTGAACGCGAGCAATTGTCCGGTCAGGCGCGCACCGCGCTCCGCCGCCGCCAGCGCGTTCTCGGCATAGCGCCGCAGCGCCTCGTCCGCCGAGCGCTTGGCGATGATGTCGAGCCCGCCGACGACCACGGTCAAGAGGTTGTTGAAGTCGTGCGCGATCCCGCCGGTCAGCTGGCCGAGCGCTTCCATCTTCTGGCTCTGGCGAAGCTGCTCCTGAGCGGCCTTCAGCTCGGTGATGTCGCGCGCTTCGAACAGCAGATAGATGACCTTGCCATTCGCGTCGCGCACCGGCTGGACGGAGACGTCGAGGTGCGCGGTCGGCGCTCCGTCGCGCTCCAGCCTAACCTCTTCGGTGAACAGCTTGCCCACGGCGGCCTGCTTCACCGCCTTCTTCATCAGCGCGATGTGCTGCGGATACATCTCGAGCGTCGGCGCATCCCAGATCTTCTTGCCCAGCGAGTCGCGCGCGTTCGACGCCCGCCACTCGGCCTCCTTGCGGTTCAGCTCGACGATGGTGCCGTCCGGCTCCATCAGCACGAGCACCTCGAGAACGGTGTCGAACACCGCGCGGAACCGGGCTTC
>DASURT010000274.1:0-10359 GCA_036375515.1 Sphingomicrobium sp. | reverse complement strand
CCGGAATGAATGTGAAAGCCGAACCCCAGGGCGGCGCCAAGCTGCTGATCGATCTTGGCCCGCTGCTGGTCTTCTTCCTCGTCAATTTCTTCGCACCGGTACCGGCGGTGACAAAGATTTTCGTCGCGACCGCCGCCTTCATCCTGGCCATGGTTGCCGCGATGCTCTTCTCGGCGATTCGTTATCGCCGGATCTCGCCGCTTCTCTGGTTCTCCGGGATCATGGTCGTGATCCTGGGCGGCCTCACGATCTGGCTGCACGACCGCACCTTCATCCAGGTGAAGCCGACCGTTTATTATGTCCTGGTAGCGGCGCTCCTGACGTTCGGGCTGCTGACCGACCGGCCGCTTCTGCAGCGCGTCCTTGGAAGCACCTATCCGGGACTCGACGACAGCGGGTGGACGAAGCTCACCCGCAACTGGGCGATCTTTTTCGCCTTCATGGCCGTCCTCAACGAAGCGGTCTGGCGCAACACGAGCTGGGATTTCTGGATCGGGTTCAAGCTTTGGGGAGCGCTGCCCCTCACCTTCCTCTTCGCCGCGGCGAACATCCCGATGCTGCTGCGGCACGGCCTGATGCGCGAGGACGCGGTCCCCGCCGAGCCGGGGCCGGTCGAATGAGCGACGCCATTCTATCCATACGCGGGCTCACCAAAACCTACGGGACGGGAGTCGAGGCGCTGAAGCCGACCGACCTCGACATCGAACGCGGCGAGATTTTCGCGCTGCTCGGCCCCAACGGCGCCGGCAAGACGACGCTCATCAACATCATCTGTGGGATCGTCACGCCGACTGCCGGAGAGGTCCTGGTCGACGGCAGGAACTGGCAGTCGGACTATCGCCATGCCCGCGAACGGATCGGGCTCGTCCCGCAGGAGCTGACCACCGAGGCGTTCGAGCCGGTGCGGCGGACCGTCACCTTCTCGCGCGGGCTCTACGGAAAGCCGCGCGACGACGGGAAGATCGAGGAACTGCTGAAGCGCCTGTCGCTGTGGGACAAGCGCAAGACGATCATGATGCATTTGTCCGGCGGCATGAAGCGGCGGGTGATGATCGCCAAGGCATTGAGCCACGAGCCCGCGATCCTGTTCCTCGACGAGCCCACCGCGGGGGTCGATGTCGAGCTGCGCCGCGACATGTGGGACCTGGTTCGGCACCTGCGCGACGACGGCACGACGATCATCCTCACCACACACTACATCGAGGAAGCCGAGGAGATGGCCGATCGCGTCGGAGTCATCAGTCGCGGCGAGTTGATCGCGGTCGACGAGAAGAAGGCGCTGATGGCGAAGATGGGGCGAAAGACGCTCGACATCATGCTCTCCGATCCGCTGACCAGGGTCCCGGCCGATCTCGCCGACTGGAACCTCAAGCTCGAGAATGACGGTCACGTGCTCTGCTATGAATTCGACAGTCATGCCGAGCGTACCGGGATCGCATCGCTGATGCGCGCGCTCACCGACTCCGGCGTCGCCTACAAGGACCTCTCGACCCACCAGTCGAGCCTCGAGGACATCTTCGTCGAGCTCGTCCATGAGGGGCGCGAGAGAACGGGTGCGCGCGGATGAACCTCCACGGGATCGGCGCGATCTACAAGTTCGAGATGGCTCGCTGGGGCCGAACCTTGTGGCAGAGCCTGATCACCCCCGTGATCACGACGGCGCTCTATTTCGTCGTGTTCGGCTCGGCGCTCGGCAGCCGGATGACCGAGATGGACGGGGTCAATTACGGCAGCTTCATCGTTCCCGGCCTGACTCTGCTCTCGGTGTTCATGCAGTCGATCTTCAACGCCAGCTTCGGCATTTATTTTCCTAAGTTTACGGGCACGATCTACGAGCTCCTCTCAGCACCGATCTCGAGCTTCGAGGCGGTCCTCGCCTACGTCGGAGCGGCGGCGACCAAGTCGCTCATCCTGGCCCTGGTGACGCTGGCGACCGCGGTGCTGTTCGTGCCCGTCCAGGTGGATCACCCGCTGGCGATGATCCTGTTCCTGCTCGGGATCACCACCGGCTTTTGCCTGTTCGGCTTCGCGATCGGCGTCTGGGCGAAGAATTTCGAGCAGCTCCAGATCTTCCCGATGCTGGTGATCACCCCCCTCACCTTTCTCGGCGGCGCTTTCTATTCGGTCAAAGCGCTCGCCGAGCCGTGGCATACGGTCACCCTGTTCAATCCGATCGTTTACCTGGTCAGCGGCTTCCGCTGGGCTTTCTATTCGGTGAGCGACGTGCCCGTCTGGTCGAGCGTCGTCGTCACTCTGGCGATGATCGCCATCTGCATGGGGATGATCGCGTGGATGTTCAGAACGGGATATCGGCTCAAGCAGTGAGCTCGGGCGACCTGGCGCCTTCCTGATTGGCTCGTTCGATGCCGCGGCCGTCCAGGTTTTCGGCGACGAAATCCCAGTTCACGATGTTCGACAGGACCGCCGTCGCGAACTTCGGCCGCTCGTTGCGGTAGTCGATGTAATAAGCATGCTCCCATACATCGAGGGTGAAGAGCGGAACCATTCCGTCATGGACGAGCGGTGTGTCCGCGTCGTGCAGCGACGTGACCCGAAGAGCCCCGCGATCGAGCACGAGCCAGGCCCAGCCGCTCGCGAAATGGTTGACGGCCTCCTCCTGGAGCTTCTGAAGCAGCGTCTCGGCATTGCCGAACCCGTCCTCAATCAGTTTCAAGAGCTTTCCGGTCGGCTGCTGCCCCCGGGCCGGTGCGAGGCACTGCCAGAAGAAGCTGTGGTTCCAGAGCTGCGCGCTGTTGTTGAACAGCTTCGAATTCCCGCCGCGCCGCGCTTCGTTGACGACCTGGACCAGCGATGCTCCGCCTAGCTTCGGCTCGGCCCCGATCAGCGCGTTGGTCTTGGTGACATAGGCCTTGTGATGCTTGCCGTGGTGAAACTCGAGCGTCTCGGCCGACATGTGGGGGGCGAGGGCATCGGTCGCGTAGGGCAGATCGGGAAGCTGGAAAGGCATGGGTCAGTAACCTCCTTCGAAAGCATGGGAACGCCTGTGTAACGAGCCGACGTGCCGCCCGGCTCCTCGGCTCATCGCAGATGCTTGCGATTTCGCGATTTCTGACCTTAAGTGCGACGTCGAAACGCTCGAATGCGGGAAGAAGGGGGTTACGCTGATGGCCAAGTTTTTCGCGAACCTGAACCTGGTTCTGATCGTCGGGCTTGCGGTCGCGATCCTGATCGCCGTGTTCCCGGACTCGGGCTACGCCTACGCACCGGGGGCGGGAGACGTCGTCCTTGGAATTTTCCAGTGGCTCCACGTCTTCTTCGGCATCACCTGGATCGGGCTGCTTTACTATTTCAACTTCGTGCAGACGCCGATCATGCCGAAGATTCCGGCCGACCTGAAGCCAGGGGTATCGAAGTACATCGCCCCGACCGCGCTCTTCTATTTCCGCTGGGGCGCGGCCTTCACGGTGCTCACCGGCCTGATCCTCGCCTACCTTTACGGAGAGGAAAAAGCGCTGCTGCTCAATGATCCGTCGAACCGCCTGATCGGCATCGGCATGTGGCTCGCGCTGATCATGGCGTTCAATGTCTGGGTTATCATCTGGCCGAACCAGAAGAAGGTGCTCGGGATCGTTGCGGCCGACGACGCCGCCAAGGCGAAGGCCGCCGCCGCAGCCGGCATCGCATCGCGGCTAAACGTGCTGCTGTCCATCCCGATGCTTCTGGCGATGACCAACCAGCACTGATCGGCACGGACGAAAAAGGCCACGCAGGGGCGCTCCCGCGTGGCCTTTTTGTGTTGAGGTGGTCAGCCCAGCGAAGTCGCCTTCGGCACCACCTTGAAACGTTTCAACTGCTCGCGCGGCGCATCCCATTTGGGATCGAGCTGCGACGCGCGCCGAAGGTCGGAATAAGCGGCGCGAACATCCCCGCTGTCCTCATTGGCGAGCGCCCGACCGAAATAGGCCAGTGCCGCGTAATCGGTCTTCAGTTCAATAGCGCGGGTGAACAGCTCCTTCGCCGCCTGGGTGTCGCCCCGCTGGTAGCGGGCGATGCCCTTGTTCAGCCAGGCCTCGGCCTGGCTCGGCTGCAAGGCCATCGCCTGGTTGAAGTCCGCTTCGGCGGCCCGGTAGTCGCCCCGGATGAGCAGCAGGATGCCGCGGTTGACGTAGGTTGCGACGAGGTCGCTGTAGGGGATGACGTCCTGGTTGATCGCGGAGTTGCATTCGCTGAGCGCGGGTTGGGATCCATCCCGGGCAGCGGCGGCGTGATAGCAAGTCTCCGCGGAGCTTCCGCCAACCCGGATGACCGCCGCCCCGGTCGGACCGGCCGAGGCCGAAGTCGCGCCCATCAAGGCCAAACCGGATGCGGCCGCGAGGAGAATGGTCTTCATGGAAACCTCCCTCTTTCTGACGCCGAGACGTATATTCTTTCGACCAGCCCGGTTCACGCGCGATTCGACGAATCGACGAAGCTCAACTGGCGGCGTCGAGCAGCTTGTGGCGCTTCAGCGCATGCCTCAGCTGATCGTAGCTGAGGCCCAGCGCCGACGCGGTCGCGCGCTGGTTGAAGCGATTGCGCCTCAGGCCGTCCTCGAGGAGCGAGCGCTCATAGGCGGCGACGGCACCCCGGAAGTCGTCGGTCGCGGAGGGCGCCGGCGCCGATGCATATGCCGGCGTTTCCGCTTCGCCGGCGGCCGCTTCATCACCCGACGGGACAGCCCGGGCCGCGAATGCGTGGGTTTCCCGCGGCGCCCAGGGCGAATGGAACGGATTGAACTGGATATCGTCGATCGGCCGCTCGGGATCCTCATGCCGGTAAACCGCGCGCTCGACGACATTCCTGAGCTCGCGCACATTGCCGAGCCACGGATAGGCCTCGAGCTCGGCAATGGCTCGCGAGCTGAAGCCCGGCCAGTTCGGCCAGTCGAGCTCGGCCGACATCCGCCGCCCGAAATGCTCGGTGAGAAGCGGAACATCCCCCTCGCGCGCCCGAAGCGGCGGCAAAGTGATCACTTCGAAGGACAAGCGGTCGAGCAGGTCGGCGCGGAACTTCCCGTCGTCGACCAGCGCCGGCAGACTCTCGTTGGATGCGGCAACGATCCTCACGTCGACCGACAGAGGCTTCGAGGCGCCGATCCTCGTCACTTCGCCATATTCGACCGCCCGGAGCAGCCGGTCCTGAGCGGGCATCGACAGGGTCCCGAGCTCATCGAGGAAGAGGGTGCCGCCGTCCGCCTCCTCGAAGCGTCCATGACGGGTCTTCGCCGCTCCGGTGAAGCTTCCCGCTTCGTGCCCGAACAGCTCCGCCTCGATCAAATTTTCGGGAAGCGCGGCGCAGTTCATGATAATCAGCGGCCCGGACCAACGAGACGAGAGATGATGAAGCCGCTCGGCGATCAGTTCCTTGCCGGTGCCGCGCTCGCCGATGACCAGCACCGGGCGATTGAGCGGCGCGGCGCGGCTCGCGCGCTCGACCGCGTCGAGAAACGCGAGGCTCTGACCGATGAATTGTTCCGCCCGCTCCATGACTTTCCGATCAGAATCCGGCCGACTGTTGGTGGCAAATCCTATCATTTGGCAAGGATTTTCACGCGTTTGGACGGTCGAAAATTGGTGATTTGCCGGAAGCCAGCCAGTTCGATGGGTTTGGCACGGCTCTTGTATGGATAAAGGCAGGTTTAGGGCCCCAATTTGGATTGCTGGAGTGCTTGAATGAGTATCTTTTCCCGAACACGGGACATTTTCGCCGCGAACATCACCGAGATGCTCGACCGGTCGGAAGATCCGGCGAAGATGATCCGGATGGTCATCCTCGAGATGGAGGAGACCCTGGTCGACGTCCGCGCGTCGGCCGCGCGCTGCATCGCCGACGGGAAGGAAATGCGCCGGGCGCTCACCCGCCTCGACGAGCTTCAGAGGAACTGGACCGAGAAGGCCGAGCTGGCGCTGTCCAAGGACCGCGAGGACCTCGCCAAGGCCGCGCTGATCGAGCGGCAGAAGGCCGCGGACATGGCCGAGGGCCTGAGGGACGAGATCAAGGGGATCGACGACACGCTCAAAGGCTATGAAGGCGACATCGCCAAGCTGCAGGGCAAGCTCCGCGAGGCGCGCGCGCGCCAGAACGCGATTGCCGCGCGGTTCGAGAGCGCGGTTACCCGGGCGAAGGCTCGCGAGATCCTCAACGGCGGCCGCACCGAGGATGCGTTCAGCCGCTTCGAGATACTCGAGCGCCGCGCCGATTTCGCCGAAGGGCGGGCGGACGCGCTCGGAATGACCGGGCCGAAGAGCCTCGAGGAAGAGATCGCCGAGCTGAAGTCCGCGGAATCCGTGGACGCCGAGCTCGAGGCCATGAAAGCCGCGCTGAAGGCCAAGGGGAAGTAACTCGCAATGGAAGATATTCTGGTTCCGCTGATCGTCGTCCCGATCCTGTTCATCGGCCTGCCGTGGCTGATCTTTCACTACATCACGAAGTGGAAGACGGCCGCCACGCTGACCTCAGGCGACGAAAAGCTCCTCGACGAGCTGCACGACGCCGCGCGCCGGCTCGACGATCGTCTCAACACCATCGAGCGGATCATGACCGCCGAGAACCCGAACTGGCGGCAGCAGTGCCTGCCGGGCCGCGAGAACGAGCGGCTGCTGGTGGACGGAGAGTAGGATGGCCGACGACCGCCACCCCGAGCGCTATGACGAACGCCGGCACCTGACCGAGCAACCGGCGAGCCGCACTCGCTTCTATCGCGACAAGCGCAACGGCAAGTTGTTCGGAGTTTGCGCCGGCATCGCCGATTACACCGGTTTCGACGTCAGCCTCGTCCGTGTTTGCTTTCTGGCCGCGGTGTTCATGAGCGGCGGATCGGTCCTGCCCTTCTACATCATTGCCGCGATGCTTACTCCGACCAAGCCGCGCGAGTTCGAGCTTCGCGACGGCGAGGAGCAGCAGTTCTGGCAGGGCGTGCGTGCTTCGCCGGCACGAGCCGCGCGCGACATCCGTTCACGGTTCAAGGACATGGACCGGCGGCTCGCCGATATCGAAAGCTATGTGACGACTGAGAACCGCTCGCTCGCCCGCGAGATCGAGCAGCTGAGGTAAGAGCGCCGCCTGGCGGGGAGAGGAAAATGGACTTTGGAGAGCTGATTCCGATCGCGGGGATTTTCGGCGGAGTCGCGTTCGCCTGGATCGGATTCAAGTACCGCCAACTGACGCTGACCCACCGCCAGTCCGAGCACCAGGCCGCCCTTGACGCCGCCGAAAAGAAGCGCCTGGAGCAGCGTCTCGCCATTCTCGAACGGATCGTCACCGACAAAGGACTGCACACCGCGGACCAGATCGAGGCGCTCCGGGACCGAGAGACTCAAGAGCTACGTTAGCGAAGCAAAAGGGAATTTGACTCAAATGGATCCGGAACTCGCCGAGATATTCAAATTCGTAGGGACTATCCTGCCCTGGGTCGCGCTGATCGTCGCGTTCAGCGTGGGCGGCTGGGTGTTCACAACCTGGCTGAGGATCAAGAACGGCTACCCGCTCGAAACGTCCTGGGGCGTTCCGGTCCATCCCAAGACCGACCAGGAGGCGGCGGAGCGGATCAAGCTGCTCACGACCGAGAATGCCCAGCTCCGGGCCGAGCTCGGCTCGGTCAAGGATCGGCTGCAGAATGTCGAGCGGATCGTCACCGATCATCCGAGCGCGCTCAGCAAGGAGATCGACGCGCTCGCGATCGACAAGGGAGGGCGTGCGTGATGGACGGCATTACGGCGATATTCCTGGCCGCGATCATCGTCGGCCTTCCCGTTCTCTTCCTGATGCTGATGGCCAACCGGTTCTTCAAATTCCGCGAAAAGAAACTGGAGGTCGACACGGCCTTGGCAGCGGAAAAAGCCGCACAATATGCGTCTCGGGCGACGGAGCTCGAGCAGCGCGTCCGAGTGCTGGAGCAGATCGTCACGGATCGCGGCGCCGAGACCGCCTCCCAGATCGAGGCGCTGCGCGAACACAAACGGATCGAGAGCGGAGAAAAAGCCCAATGAACCCCTTCGAGATGGTAGTGCTCATTGTCGCGATCGTGATGATCGCGAGCGTCGTGCGAGCGCGTTATGGCTATCACCATCGCCGCGGAGGCGACGGTGCGATTCCCGCCGAGGAGCGCGCCGAGACCCTGCGCCTGCGCGAGGAAGTGAAGGAGCTCAAGGAGCGCATCAAGGTGATCGAGCGGATCACGGTCGAAAAGGAAAACAGCCTGTCGAAGCAGATCGAGGAGCTGCGCGACCGGTGACATCTCCTTGCGCGGGCATTATCTCCCGTTCGTGACCGCGCTGCCCTCCATCCACGACATCTACGACGAGTATGACCTGCTCGATCGCGAGGACCGGTACCGGCTGCTGATCGACCTCGGCCGGCAGCTCGAGCCGATGCCGGATGCGCTCAAGACCGACGCGACCAAGGTCCGCGGCTGCGCCGCCGACGTCTGGGTCTATCCGACGGCGACTCCGGACGGGCGTCTGCACTTCCTCGCCGACAGCAATGCCGCGATCACCAAGGGAATCGTCGCGCTGATCCTGTCGGCGGTGCAGGACAAGCCGGCGAGCGAGGTCGCGGGCATGGACGTGACCGAGGAGCTCGCTCCGTTCGAGCTCAGGAAGCATCTGAGCGCGAACCGGACGCAAGGCGTTCCCAACATGATCGCGCTCGTGAGGCGGACGGCGGAGCGCTACGCCGCGGCGGCTTAAGCCGTCTTTCCGTTCTTTCGATCCTCCGCCTTGCGAAGGACGTCGTAGGCGGCCTGGACCTGCTTGAAACGCTTGGCGGCTTCGAGGTCGCCCGGCTTCAGGTCCGGGTGATTCTCTTTGACGAGGCGCCGATGCGCCGCCTTGATCGCCTTGAAGTCGGCATCGCTGTCCAGCTCGAGCGCGTCGAGCGCGCGCATCTCGTCGCGGCTTCGGCTGCCGTCGCCCGGCCCGCCCCACTTCCAGTGGGCGGACTTGCGGAAGCCGGAGGCTCCCCGCTCCTCGTTGGCGGCGCGTTTCGCCGCTTCCTCCGGGCTTAGTCCGGCGAAATAATTCCAGTTCCTGTTGTACTCGGCGGCGTGCGCCTCGCAGAAATACCAGCGCTCGCGGCTGTGCGGCGCCTTGGGCGCGGGCCGGTCGCCGACCTCGTTGCAGCCCTCGCGGTCGCACAGGCGCACCCTGACCGCGCTACGGCCCTTCTCGCCGTAGGACCGCCAGCGCGGAAAACCCCAGTCGTCCGATCTCTTCTGCTTCGCCATCGGTGTCCTGATAGTGGACCAGCGTGCTCCTGCGAAGGCAGGGGCTCAGTCCAGGAAGGAAATCCTGGGTCCCTGCCTTCGCAGAGGAACAGGGTGCCAGAGGGCCTGTAAGCCGGGTTCTGTCCGTCGCGCCTTTCGGGCGTGACTGTGCGGCCATTCCTCTAGGAGGCGGGTCGCCCCGCCCCTCAAGCAACCAACCCGGGCGGCGGGCCGGAACCAGGCCCATATGCCGCCCCTATTCGGTCTTGCACCCGGTGGGGTTTACCGTGCCGGACCTGTTGCCAGGCCCGCGGTGCGCTCTTGCCGCACCCTTTCGACCTTGCCCGTCCGAAGGCGGGCGGTGTCCTTTCTGTGGCACTGTCCCTGAAGAGTCCTCGCCGAGGCTAGCGACCCTCCGCCGGGCGTTACCCGGCACCGCGGTTCCGTGGAGCCCGGACTTTCCTCGTTTCCCCGCTTTCGCGAAGACCCGCGGCCGCCCGGCCCTCTGGCCCCCGAAATATGGGTTATTGCGGCCGGGGAAGCAACAACGCCAGCAGCTTGGCCCGGCATTCGCCGTCGATGATCCCGTCGATGAGATCGGGGCGGAAGCGGCGCTGGAAGGCGATCACGGCCTTCTGGGGGTCGGTGACGTCATAGCCGAACCGTTCGAGCGCGAGCAGGAATCCGGCGTCGGTCCAGAACGGGTCGATCAGGTCGCGCGTGGGACTCGGCAGCGCGAGCCTCCGCTTGGCCAGCGCATGCCACGGGAAAAGCTCTCCCGGGTCTTCCTTGCGGGCCGGCGCTACGTCCGAGTGGCCGACGACATCGCCTCGGCCGATCCCGTGCCGGTCCTTGACGTCGGCGACCAGTGGAATGAGCGCCGCGATCTGCTCGTCGGGAAACGGCCGATAGCCGAACTCGTGGCCGGGATTGACGACCTCGATCCCGACGCTCGCCGAATTGACGTCCGAGACACCGCGCCAGCGCGACTTGCCCGCGTGCCAGGCGCGGTTCGATTCGTCCACCAGCCGATAGATCGTTCCGTCCTCGTCGACGCAATAATGCGCGGAAACCTTCGCCTCCGGCGAGGTCAGCCGGCCAAGCGCGCCTTCGCAGTCGGGCATTCCGGTATAATGGAGCACGATCATCGAGACCGG
>DASURT010000273.1:0-11929 GCA_036375515.1 Sphingomicrobium sp. | reverse complement strand
AACCCGCCGTGTAGCGGCTTCAAACTTGATCCCGCCGGGAATCCCGTAATCAATGTCGATGGCAGGAGCGGCCGCGCAGTCATTCATTATCGCTTGGACTTCAACGGTAACGGCACTTGCGATCCGATCATCATCGTTGGCTAGAGTGTGAACGCGCCGGCTTCAGTCACGGCAGTCGCTAACACCGCGGACGGAACTGCGCGGGGTCCGCCCCGCCTGCCGTTCGTCCTCAGCGTCGGGGTGACCGGGCACCGCGCCGACGTTCTGCCGCCCGGCGGCCTCGAAGCTCTGCGCTCACGGATCGGCGCCGTCCTGAACCTCGTCGCCGAGGCGGGCCTCGCCCTTGCGCGGCGCGAGGGCGCCTGCTTCGCGCCCGGCCCTCCGCTGCTGCGGTTCGTGTCACCGATCGCCGACGGCGCCGACCAGATCGCGGCCGAGGTCGCGCTCGATCTCGGGTGGGAGCTCCAGGCCGTGCTCCCGTTCGGGCGCGACGAATATCGCGCGAGCCTCGCCAACCCGGGCGCGCGCGACCGCTTCGACCAGCTGCTCGATCGCGCGAACCGGACGCTCGAGCTTCCCGGCGACGAGCACCGCCAGCTCGAGGCCTATGTGATGACCGGCCGGGCCACGGTCGCCCATTGCGACATCCTGATCGCCGTCTGGGACGGGATGCCGCCGCGTGGCCGCGGAGGCACCGGCGAGGTGGTCCAGTTCGCGATCACCCGCGGCACCGCGGTCGTCCACCTGCCGCCCGAGCCGGACGCGGCGGGGCGCGTGTTGTGGAGCGCGTTCGACCCGACCGTGCTGACCATCGCCGACGAATCGACGGCGGAGCGGCCGATCGACCGGGAGGGCGTGGACGCGCTCCTCTACGGGCTGCTGATGCCTCCGCCCGACCCGCAGGAGCATGTATTCCTGCAAAAGTTCGCGCGGGAGCGGCTGCGGAAAGTCCGCGCGCGGATCGAATATCCGCTGATGCTCGCGGCCGCGGGGGCGCGCCGCTTCAGCGTCCGGGACATCCGGGAGAAGCATTGCGAGGCGCAGATCCGCGACGAGTGGCGGCGCTATCGCGCGGAGTGCGTCGAAGCCCATTGCATCGACGCTCCCATCGACCTGCTCGAGGAGTCCTACGCCTGGGCCGACCGGCTCGCGACCCACTTCGCCCAGACCTATCGCAGCGGCCACATCTTCAACTTCGTCCTCGGCGGCTTCGCGGTGTGCCTGGGGCTAAGCGCGTTCATGGCGCCGCACCTCAAGTTCGCGCTCGCGGCGCTGGAGATGCTGATCACGCTCGCGATCATCCTCAACGCGCACATCGGCTCGCGCGACGAATGGCATCGCCGGTGGCTCGACTATCGCCAGCTCGCCGAGCGGCTGCGGCCGATGCGCAGCCTCAAGCTGCTCGGGGTCGCCGCGCCCGATCCGCCGGGAACCGCGACCAACCCGGTGCCGAAGCGGTGGATCGACTGGTATGCGAGCGGGATCTGGCGGGCGATGGGCTGCCCGTCGGGCTCGATCGACCGCGAGCGGGCGAACCGGCTCGCCGACGCGATCGCGCAATATGAGGTCGCGCCGCAGGTCGATTATCACGAGCGCAACTCGCGCCAGATCAACCAGCTCGACAAAAGGCTCGCGTCCATCGGCTTCACGCTGTTCGCGGCGACGCTCGTGGTTTCGGTCGTGACCCTGATCGGCCTCGCGATCGGCGCGGGCTTCGTGAACAATTACGGCAACTGGTTCACGCTCGTTTCCGCCGGCTTCCCGGCGCTCGGCACGGCGGTGTTCGGAATCCGCTTCCAGGCCGATTTCGGCGGCGACGCGCTGCGGTCGCTCGCGACATCCAACACGCTCCGCCACATCGAGGAGGAGCTGCGCAAGGATATCAGCCTGTCGCGCGCCGCCGACCTCACCGAGCAGGCGGCGCGGATCATGCTCGCCGATCTCGACGAGTGGCGGCTGGTCAACCAGCAGCGCGACCTGTCGGTCGGTTAGCTGGACAGCGGACAAGCGGCCGCTATGCGAGCGGCATGACACGTTGGCGTTTGGTGATTCACGGCGGCGCGGGATCGATGCGGCCGCACAAGCTCGATCCGGCCCAGGAGAAATGCGCGCGCGACGGGCTGGAAGCCGCGCTCGCCGCGGGCTCGTCGATCCTCGAGAAACGGGAATCCGCGCTCGACGCGGTCGAGGCCGCGGTCCGCGTTCTCGAAGAGGACGAATGTTTCAACGCCGGCCGCGGGAGCGTGCTGACCGCCGAAGGCTGCATCGAATTGGACGCGGCGATCATGGACGGGCGGACGCGCGCGGCGGGCGCGGTCGCGGGACTTCGCACGACGCGCGCCCCGATCAGCCTGGCGCGGGAGCTGCTCGAGCGCGGCCCCCATGTCTTCCTGTCGGGCAAGGGGGCCGACCAGTTCGCGCGCGATAACGGCTTCGAACAGGTCGACAATCGCTGGTTCGAGGTGCCCGAGCGGCGACGCCAGCTGGAGGAGCTGCTGGCGTCGGACGGCTTCGATGACGAGGTCAAGTACGGCACGGTCGGCGCGGTCGCCGTGGACATCGACGGCCATGTCGCGGTCGCGACCTCGACCGGCGGGCTGACCGCCAAGCGCTGGGGCCGCGTGGGGGATTCCCCGCTGATCGGCGCCGGCACCTATGCCGACGACCGGTCGGCGGCGGTTTCGGCCACCGGCTCGGGCGAGTTCTTCATCCGCGCGGTGGCCGCCCACCAGCTGGCCGAGCGCGTCCGCTGCGGCCGCGAGCCGCTGAGCCAGGCGCTCGACGCCGTGCTCGCCGACATTGGGGCACTGGGCGGCAAGGGCGGGCTGATCGCGGTCGCTCCCAATGGCGAGGCGGCCTGGGGCTTCACCACTCCGGCGATGTATCGCGGCATGGCCGACGCGACCGGCCGGACGATCGCCATCTATTCGGACGAGGATGAGCGATAGGGCAAGTCGCGCCGGAGCCATTCGATCTCGCCCGCGATCGCCGTGCGCTCATGGTTGAGGAAGTCGGCGACGGCGTCGCGGAAACTCCGGTTCGGAAGGAAGTGCGCGGACCTGGTAACCACCGGCTCATAGCCCCGGGCGAGCTTGTGCTCGCCCTGGGCTCCGGCCTGGACCGAGGACAGGCCATGGTCGATCGCCCATTCGACCGCCCGATAATAGCAAAGCTCGAAATGGAGGAACGGCACCTCCTCCGTGCAGCCCCAGTAGCGTCCGTAGAGCGTGTCCGGCCCGATGAGATTGAGCGCTCCGGCGATCGGCCGTGAGCCGCGGCAGGCGAGGAACAGCAGCAGCCGGTCGGCCATCGATTCGCCGATGAGGTCGAAGAACCCGCGGGTGAGATAGGGGTGTCCCCACTTCCGGCCGCCGGTGTCCTGGTAGAAGGTCCACATCGCGTCCCACTCGGCCGCGCCGATCTCGGGGCCGGTGAGCGCGCTAAACTCGAGGCCCTCGCGCGCCGCCGCGCGCTCCTTGCGGATGGCCTTGCGCTTGCGGCTGCTGAGCGTCGCCAGGAAATCGCCGAAGCTCGCATAACCGCGGTTGAACCAGTGATATTGGATCCCGTGGCGGATCAGCCAGCCGCGCCGCCCGGCCTCCGCCGCGCCCGCCTCGTCGGTAAAGGTGATGTGCGCCGACGACATTTCGTTCTGGACGACGACGGCTTCGAATGCGGCGAGCAGCTGCTGCGGCCGCGTCCCAAGCAAGCGCGGCCCCGGAACGGGCGTGAACGGCACCGCGACCTGCAGCTTGGGATAATATTGGCCGCCCGCCCGCTCCCATGCGTCCGCCCAGCCGTGGTCAAACACATATTCGCCCTGGCTGTGGGTCTTCAGATAGGCGGGGGCGGCGGCAAGCAGGCGGGATGCGTCGTCTTCGACGAGGATGGGCGCGGGCGTCCAGCCGGTACCGGGGCCGACGCTGCCCGATGCTTCGAGTGCCGACAGGAAGGCATGGCCGACGAATGGAGAGTCGCCGGCGAGGCGATCCCATGCGCGGGCGTTCAGGCCCGACACGCCCGACGCGATCTTGGCGACGAATTCAGATTCGCGGTCGGCCATCGGCCTCCCAAATGAGCGCGTCGGCCTGAACCTCGCCTTGCGCCCGCTCAGCGGCCGTCCGGAATGTCCAGCCATAGACCGGCACTCGCCGCCGGGCTCGCGCCACCCAGGCTTTCCCGAGAGCCGTTCGTTCCACCGCCAGGAATTGGGAATCGGCGAGCCACATGGCCGCGAAGCGTCTCATCGGCGGGAGGCTGTCGCGCACCACCAGCCCGCGCCGCACCTCCGGCATGTCCGTCTTGAGAAGCCTCGGCAATCGCGGGTCGAAGCTCATCACGCCGAACGGGCCTCGATAGCCGGCAAGTTCCCGCTTGAGCACCGGCGCCCAGCGCCAGATATCATGATCGACCTTGACCTCGAGGAGCAGCGGGACCCGGCCGTCGACCAGCGACAGCAGGCTCTCGAGCGTCGGGATCGGATGCTCGCCAATGCGCAGCCGCGAGAGCTCCCCGAAGCTCGACCGGCCGATCCTCAGCGCGCTCCCGCACATCCGCCAGGCGTCGGCGTCGTGAAACACCAGGATCCGGTCGTCCGCGGTGAGCCTCAGGTCGCACTCGATCCCCGCCCCCAGCTCGAGCGCGGCGGCAAAGGCGATCAGGCTATTCTCGGGGAAGCCGGAGCCGTAGTGCAGGCCCCGGTGGGCGAATCCGGCCGGGCCGGGATCGAGGGGGTCAGGCCCTGAGCGCAACGATCGCGTCGACCTCCACCGCGACGCCGAGCGGCAGCACGGCGACTCCGACGGCGCTGCGCGCATGGCGTCCGGCCTCGCCGAACACCTCCTGCATCAGCTCCGAGGCGCCGTTGGCGACCTTCGGCTGGTCGGTGAACGCGGGCGCACTGTTCACGAACACTCCGAGCTTCACGATCTTCTCGACGCGATCCAGCGACCCGAGCGCCGCTTTCATCTGGGCGATCAGCATGATGCCGCACCGGCGGGCCGCGGCAATACCTCCGTCGAGGTCGACGTCCTCGCCGAGACGCCCTTTGATGAGGCCGCCATCCTCGGCGAAGCTGATCTGCCCGGAAATGTGGAGGAGTCCGTCCTTCTCGACCGCCGGGACATAGGCGGCGACGGGAGCGGCGGGCTCAGGGAGGGTGATGCCGAGTTCGGCGAGGCGCTGATCGATGCTCATGGCTGCGCCAGAAGCACCAGCGGCAAACGGAATCAACCCTCGCGCGCGATCGTGAAGCCGGCCCAGCTCTGGCTGACCGGCATCAGCTCGATCGTGTTGATGTTGAGGTGCGGCGGCAGATTTGCCAGCCACCAGAACAGGTCGGCGAGGTCTTCGGCGGTCATCGGGCCCATGCCGGCATAGAGCTTGTCGGACGCCTCCTTGTCCCCGCCGGTGCGAACGATGGTGAACTCGGTCTCCGCCATTCCCGGCTCGACCGAGGTCACGCGCACGCCGGTGCCGGCGAGGTCGCAGCGAAGGTCGAGCGAGAATTGGCGGACGAACGCCTTGGTCCCGGCGTACACCGCCCCGCCCCTGTAGGGATAGGTCGCGGCGACCGACGACAGGTTGACGATCTGACCCTTCCGCTCGACGATCCCGGGCAGGAGCGCGCGGGTCAAAGCGAGAAGGCCGGTAACGTTGGTGTCGATCACCTGCTCGATCCGGTCCCAGTCGGTTTCGGGCAGAGGATCGGTCGAAGGAGCGAGCCCGGCATTGTTCAGGAGGAGATCGATCTCGCCCCACGGCGCCGACAATCCCGCGACGCCCTCGACGGCCTCGCGGTCGCGCATGTCGATTTCGAGCGGCAGGAACGCGTCGCCGAGCTCGTCCTGGAGCTTGCGGAGCCGGTCGCCGCGCCGCCCGGTTCCAATCGCGCGCCAGCCGCCGGACACGAACTTGCGCGCCGCGGCCTCGCCGAACCCCGCCGTCGCCCCTGTGATGAGAATCGTCTTCATGGCTCTCCTCGATCGAGTTCGCGCCGCGTGGACACCAGCTCCTCGGGCCTTATCCCAAGCAACTCCGCAACCGCCAGAAGGTCCGGCTCGTGCGCTTCCAGAAAACCGATCAATGCCACCAGCAGCTCCGTGTCGTTCGCCCTGGCCCTGAGTTCATCTGTCCCGATTCCGGTCAAGTCCAGGAACCGCTGCGCCCTACGGCCGTCACCGAGCGTTGCAGCCAGCGCTGCAAGCGCGAGGGCTTGCGGATCAGTTGGCGTCTTCGAGCTCACGACCTAGATACGTTGCTGAATTGAGGGGAATGATTTGGCCAGGATCCTGATCGTCGAGGACAATGCCCTCAACATCAAGCTGTTCTGCGACCTGCTCGCGGCCCACGGGCACGAGCCCGAGGCGGTGACCGACAGCCGCAATGCGCTCGACGTCGCGCGGGAGTTCGCGCCGGACCTGGTGATTACCGACATCCAGCTCCCGCACGTCAGCGGGCTCGATCTCATCCGGATGATTCGGGCCGACGACCAGCTCTCCGAGGTGCCGATCATGGCGGTTACGGCCTATGCGGCGCGCGGCGACGAGGAAAGGATCCGCGCGGCGGGCGCGCAGGCCTATGTGTCCAAGCCGATTTCGGTGGTGAAGTTCGCCGAGACGGTCGAGCAGCTGCTGCCCAAGCCGGAAACGGCCGAACAAGGCTAAACCCATCATTCCAGCGAAAGCGGGAATCCAGGAACACGGCTGAAGAAAGGTGGATCCCGGATCAAGTCCGGGATGACGCATCGGGCGCTTCACGCGCCTCGCGCTTCACGCGCCTCGCGTCACTTGATCTTCGCTTCCTTGAACTCGACGTGCTTGCGCGCCTTCGGGTCGTACTTCTTGAAGCTCAGCTTCTCGGTCTGAGTGCGCGGGTTCTTCTTCGTGACGTAGAAAAAGCCCGTGTCGGCGCTGCTGACGAGCTTGATCTTGACGGTTGCCGGCTTCGCCATTGGAGAAATCCCGATTTTAAAAAAAGAAAAGCGGCCTTTCGCCGCCCCAATCGCGCGAGCAAATGACGCAGCGGCTCGATTCTGTCAACCGACGCGCCGGCGTCCTCCAATCGTAACGGGCCCTTAACCAAATTCGGCGAGCCTTCCCCTGGACAGAGGGAGGCTTTTGCATGGCGACCGACCCGCTCGCGACCGTCAGAAACCAGGTGGGCCTGCGCGTCGCCGAAATCCGCGATGCGGCCTCGCGCCTCTCTCCGCTCGACCTTTATGCGAGGATGGATTCCATCCGCCAGCTCGCGGCGGCCCACGGCCTCGCCACGCTCGAAGGGCTTGCCCGCCACTCGGCGCAAATGGCCCTGCTTCCGGGCCATCGCGTGGCCCTCAGCTCCTGCCTCGAGCATGTCGAGGCAGCGCTCGACAGCCGCTCCGAGCGCGACTGCACGGCGATCCTCGCCGCCCTCGCCGTCCGGCTGCACTGACACCGTAGCTCCATTCATGCATTAAGAGGCGCGATGCGCGCCTTCTCGCAACTGCTCGACGATCTCGTCTACACGCGCTCGCGCAACACCAAGCTCAAGCTGATCGGCGACTATCTCAAGGAAACGCCGGACCCGGACCGCGGCTACGGGCTGGCGGCGCTGACCGGCACCCTGGACATCCCCGCGGTCAAGCACGCCGCCGTGCGCGCGATCGCCGAGGAGCGGGTCGACCCGGTGCTGCTCCACATGAGCCGCGACTATGTCGGCGACATGGCCGAGACCGTGGCGCTCCTGTGGCCCAAGGGTGAAGGCGAACCGCCCGAGGTCGATGACGCGACGATCCGCATTTCCGACGCGGTCGAGCGGTTGCGCTCGGCTTCGCGAATGGATGGCCCGCGGGTGCTCGCTTCGATGCTCGATCATCTCGACGCCTCCGGCCGTTTCGCGCTCCTGAAGCTTGCGACCGGCGGCATGCGAGTCGGGGTGAGCGCGCGCCTCGCCAAGCAGGCGCTGGCGGACGCGTTCGGCCTGGAGGTCGAGGCGGTCGAGGAAGTGTGGCACGGGCTCCGCCCGCCGTTTCCCGAGCTGTTCGACTGGGCCGAAGGCCGCGCCACGCAACCGACCGCGCGCGACGTGCCCGTGTTCCGCCCGTTCATGCTCGCCCATCCGCTCGAAGACGGCAGAGTTTCGCTCGACCATTATGCCGCCGAGTGGAAATGGGACGGCATCCGCGTCCAGCTGGTCCACGCCGGCGGCGAGACCCGGCTCTACAGCCGCACCGGCGACGACATCTCGATGAGCTTTCCCGAGATCGCCGAAGCGTTTCGCATCCCCGCCGTGCTCGACGGCGAGCTGCTCGTGCGCGGCGAAGTCCAGGGATCGGGCCTCGAAGGGACTTCGGCGGCGAGCTTCAACGCGCTTCAGCAGCGCCTGGGGCGGAAGAAAGTCAGCCAGAGGATGCTCGGTTCCCACCCGGCGTTCATCCGGCTCTACGACATCCTGTTCGACGGCGCGGAGGACTTGCGGGAGCTCCCATGGGAGGAGCGCCGCCAGCGGCTCGAAGCCTTCGCCGGGCAGCTCGATTCGGAGCGGTTCGACGTGTCCCAACTGATCGAGGCGAAGAGCTTTGAGGAGCTGGAGGACCTGCGCTCCGGCGCGCGCGACGTCGCCATCGAGGGAATCATGCTCAAGCGCTGCGACAGCCCCTATGTCGCCGGCCGCCGGACCGGCCTGTGGTACAAATGGAAGCGCGATCCGCTGACCGCCGACTGCGTGCTGATGTACGCGCAGCGGGGCTCGGGGAAGCGCTCGAGCTTTTATTCCGACTACACGTTCGGCTGCTGGACCGAGACGCAAGTGCTCCTTCCCGTCGGCAAGGCCTATTTCGGCTTCACCGACGAGGAGCTGCGCTGGCTCGACCGCTGGATCCGCAGCCATACGATCGAACGCTTCGGGCCGGTGCGCGAGGTCGAGAAGAGCCTGGTGCTCGAAGTCGCATTCGATTCCATCCACGCGAGCACGCGCCACAAGTCGGGCCTGGCGATGCGCTTCCCCCGCATCAGCCGCATTCGGACCGACAAGCCGGCGAACGAGGCCGATACGATCAGCGCGCTGAGATCACTCGTAACTTGAAGCGTGCGCCTGGGCCGCTAAGCCTCCCTTCGTTCCGGGAGGGAGGGATCTTCATGCTCAGAGTTCTGATCGGCGGCGCGGCCGCGCTGCTTGCGGCCACTGCCGCCAACGCCGAAACCTACGCGATCCAGGCGGGCCACCTGATCGTCGACGCGGCGCAGCCCACGCGCGGCAATTCCACAATCGTCGTCGAGAACGGCCGGATCAGCCGCATCGACAGCGGGTTCACGGCGCCGGCGGGGGCCATCGTCGTCGACCAGCGCAATCGCACCGTGCTGCCCGGCCTGATCGACGTCCACGTCCATCTGACCCAGGACAGCGGCACGCCGTGGTACCAGTTCCTGACTCCGAAATACTCCGAGCCTTACGCGGCGACCGTCGGTCTTAAGAATGCGCTTGTGATGGCCCGCGCCGGTTTCACCACCGTGCGGGACCTCGGCAGCCCCGGAGTCGCCGGGATCGCGACGCGCGACGCGATCCGCGAGGGCAGCTTCCCCGGCCCGCGCGTCCTCGTGTCGGGTCCGCCGCTCTCGATGATCGGGGGCCATGCCGACGAATCGGTCGGTCTCAAGCCGGAGCTCGCCGAGGCCGTCAACGAACGTGGCCAGATCGGGGTCTGCACCGGAGTCGACGAATGCTCGCGGGCGACGCGCAGGATCGCGGCGCTCGGCGTCGACGTGATCAAGATCATGGCGACGGGCGGGGTGCTCGATCCGGGGGCGATGGGGCTCGAACAACACTTTTCCGACGCCGAGATGAAGGCGATCGTCGACACGGCGCATTCGCTCCATCTCAAGGTCGCCGCCCATGCGCATGGCGCTCGAGGGATCCTCGCGGCCACCCGGGCCGGCGTCGATTCGATCGAGCACGGGACCTTCATCGACGACGCCGGCGTCGCCGAGATGAAGAAGCGCGGCACCTATTACAGCGCCACGCTCATGGCCTTCAGCGGAGTCCAGGCCGGACTCGGCAAGGGCATTTTCACCGCCAATTCGGAAGCCAAGGCGCGCCAGGCGCTCGCCCAGTGGGGAACCGGCCTCAACAAGGCCTATCGCGCCGGCGTCCGGATCGCGCTCGGGACGGACAGCGCCGTCGCTCCCCACAAGGACGCCGGCAAGGAGCTCGAACTGATGGTGACGAAAGGCGGGATGAGCCCGCGCGACGCGCTCGTGGCCGCGACCAGGGGCGGGGCCGACTTGCTCAGCCTCGCCAATGAGACGGGAACGCTCGACCCGGGCAAGTCGGCGGACCTGATCGCCGTCGACGGCGACCCGCTGTCGGACCCGACGGCGGTCCAGCATGTCGGCTACGTCATGGTCGAGGGCAAGCCGATCCCGATGCAATGAAAAGACGCCCGCCCGGTGACCCGGACGGGCGCCATCGCCCCCTTTGAACAGGGATCAGCTGATCGTCTGAAGGTTCACTGCGGCATATTTGCCGCGGCGGTCCACCTCGAGCTCGAACTCGAGCCGGTCGCCCTCGTTGAGCGTCGGGATTCCCGCGCGCTCGACCGCCGAGATGTGAACGAACGCATCCGGCTGCCCGTCATCGCGCTGAATGAAGCCGAAGCCTTTCATCGCGTTGAAGAATTTCACCGTGCCGCTCGCCTTCTCGCCGGTCAGCTGGCGCTGCGGGCCCTGGCTGGTGCGCTCGACCGCCATCGGCTCGCCCTCGATTCGGAGGTTCGTCGCCGAGATCCGGCCGCCGCGATCGACGAGCGTGAACTCGAGCGGCTGGCCGTCCGCGAGATCGGTGAGCCCAGCCTGCTCGACGGCCGAGATGTGGACGAAGACATCCTCGCCGCCGTCGTCGCGAACGATGAAGCCGAAGCCCTTTTGCGGATTGAAGAATTTGACGATGCCCTTGCCTTCGCCGACGACCTGCGGAGGCATTCCGCCGCCACCGCCACCGCGAAAGCCACCGCCTCCGCCGCCGGCGCCGCGATATCCGCCGCCGCCGCCGCCAAATCCGCCGCGATCGCCGTAGCCACCGCCACCGCCGCCGCCCAGGGCGCCGCGGTCGCCATAGCCGCCACGGCCACCGCCGTAGCCGCCACGCTCCTGGTACCCTAGATCGCCGTGCTGTTGTTCTTCGCCGAAGAAATTGTCGCGCTTATCACGGCCGCGTCCACCGCGGTCCCCCTTGCGCCCTCTATCGAAACCCATGCTTGTCCAAACTTCCGTGTGCCCCAACAAAATAAAACCAACGCGCTGGGCCATAGGCGCAACCGGTCAGGTGAGTTTCTCACTCACGCATTGTTCAGCGCTTACATGAAAAATGGCGGCCGCTCCAGTGATTGAATCGCCACGGGGCTGGAATGGCGGGTGCCAGGCGGACTAAAGCAGGTCTGAAAGATGTGCCGAAGGAGATTGAATGGCCATTCATTTTCACGAGGAGGACCTTCCTTCGGACGTTCAATTCGCGGACGGACCGATCGCTGTCGACACCGAGGCGATGGGCCTGGTTCCGGGGCGCGACCGGCTGTGCCTCGTCCAGCTCGCCGACGGCAAGGGCGACGAGCACCTCGTCCGTTTCGGCAGGGCGAGCGATTATTCGGCGCCCAATCTCAAGGCGCTTCTGCATGATCCCGGCCGCCTCAAGCTCTATCATTTCGCGCGGTTCGACGTCGGGATCATGCAGGCCTACCTCGGGATCATGGCCGCGCCGCTCTATTGCACGCGCACCGCGTCGCGGCTGGTGCGCACCTACACCGACCGGCATGGCCTCAAGGACCTGGTCAAGGAGCTGCTCAACATCGACCTGTCGAAGCAGCAGCAGACCAGCGACTGGGGTTCCGATGAATTGTCCGACGCACAGCGCGAATATGCGGCGAGCGACGTTCGCTATCTCCATGCCCTGAAGGAGA
>DASURT010000272.1:0-3360 GCA_036375515.1 Sphingomicrobium sp. | reverse complement strand
GTTCGAACGCTTCATCTCGGAAGAGCGGCGCGAGCCGCCCGACATCGACGTCGATTTCGAGCATGAGCGGCGCGAGGAGGTGATCCAGCACATCTATCAGAAATACGGCCGGAATCGCGCCGGAATCGCCGCGACCGTGATCCACTATCGCCCGCGCTCGGCGATCCGCGAGGTCGGCAAGGTGATGGGCCTCAGCGAAGATGTCACGGCCGCGCTCGCCTCGACCATCTGGGGCCACATGGACGCCGAGATCGAGGAGGAGCGCGCCAACGACGCCGGGCTCGACCTTTCCGACCCGCACCTCCGGCGCACGCTCAAGCTCGCCGAGCAGCTGGTCGGCATGCCGCGCCATTTGTCGCAGCACGTCGGCGGCTTCATTTTGACCGAGCGGCCGCTGACCGAGACGGTGCCGATCGGCAACGGCGCGATGGAGGATCGCACGTTCATCGAATGGGACAAGGACGACATCGACGAGCTCGGAATCCTGAAGATCGACGTCCTCGCATTGGGAATGCTGACCTGCATCCGCAAATGCTTCGACCTCATCGACGACCACCATGGCGAGCGGTGGGAGCTGGCCACCGCCCCTCGGGAAGTCCCGGAAGTTTACGACATGCTGTGCCGAGGCGACTCATTGGGCGTGTTCCAGGTCGAAAGCCGGGCGCAGATGAACATGTTGCCGCGTTTGAGGCCGCGCTGTTTCTACGACCTGGTCATCGAGGTCGCGATCGTCCGGCCAGGGCCGATCCAGGGCGACATGGTGCATCCCTATCTGAAGCGGCGCGGCGCCAAGGAGCCGGTGACCTTCCCCTGCCCCGATCCCGAGCATGGGCCGCCCGACGAACTCGAGCGAATCCTCGGCCGCACGCTCGGAGTTCCGATCTTCCAGGAGCAGGCGATGAAGATCGCGATCGACGCGGCGAAATTCTCGCCCGACGAAGCGAACCAGCTCAGGAAGGCGATGGCGACCTTCCGCTCCAAGGGGAATATCGAGGTCCTCCAGGACAGGATGGTCGGGCGGATGGTCGCGCGCGGCTACGACCCCGATTTCGCCCAGCGCTGCTTCGACCAGATCAAGGGCTTCGGCGAATATGGCTTCCCCGAAAGCCACGCGGCGAGCTTCGCACACCTGGTTTACGTGTCGAGCTGGCTCAAATGGAAATATCCGGCGGCGTTCGCCGCGGCGCTGCTGAACTCGCAGCCGATGGGCTTCTACGCGCCCGCGCAGATCGTCCGCGATGCGCGCGAACATGGAGTCGAGGTGCGCGAGGTCGATGTGAACCACAGCGACTGGGATTGCAGTTTAGAGCCTCCCCTCGCTGCAAGGGAGGGGATGATTTTGCGCCTCGGCCTCAGGCAGATCGAAGGGCTGCACCGCGACGCGGCGGATCGGCTGATCGCGCGGCGACCCTATGCCCTGGTCGAGGAACTCCAGTCGCGCGGACAGGTGCCGGTTCATGCGATCCAGCGCCTCGCTGCGGCCGACGCCTTCCGCTCGATGGGATTGGACCGGCGCGCCGCGCTGTGGGATTCGCGCGCGCTTAAAGCCGCGCCCGACCTGCCCCTGTTCGCTTATTCCGAGGCGCGCGACGAGGGATCGGAAGACGAGCCGGCGCAACTCCCGGCGATGCCGCTCTCCGAACAAGTCGTGAACGACTATCAGACGATCCGCCTCAGCCTGAAAGCGCATCCGATGCGCTTCCTGCGCGAGCATTATGCGGCGAAGGGCTTCGTCACCGCCGATCGGCTCAAGGCCGTCCGCGACGGCAGGCGCCTGTCGACCAGCGGCCTCGTGCTGATCCGCCAGCGGCCGGGCAGCGCCAAGGGCGTCGTGTTCATCACCATCGAGGACGAAACCGGGGTCGCCAACCTCGTCGTCTGGCCCGACGTGTTCGAAAAGCAGCGCAAGATCGTGATGGGCGCCCGGCTGATGGCGGTGCACGGGATTGTCCAGCGAGACGAAGACAGCGACGTGATCCACGTCGTCGCGCGGCGGCTCGAGGACGATACGCACATGTTGCAGCATCTGAGCGAAGACATCATCGCCCCGTCGCTCTCGCGCGGCGACGCGCCGGGCACCATTCGTCCCCCGCCAGGCCGCCATCCGCGCGATGTCGAAGTCATCCCGAAAAGCCGGGATTTCCACTAGCGGGCGGTTTGCCGGTAAGATGGGCCGCCGCATCGGAGGGCCAACATGCGCGTCGCCATCGTCGGCATGGCACTTCTCGTCGTCGCGAGCCAGGCGTCCGCCTCGTCGCTCGAGGGCCACTGGAAGAACCCCAGCGGCAGCGTCATCATCGGCATCGGTCCCTGCGGCACCCTGCTCTGCGGCACCGTCAAATGGGCCTCGGCCAAGGCCAAGGCCGACGCCGCCAAGGGCACCGACGAGCTCGTCGGCGCGGACCTGTTGAGCGGCGTCAGGCCGACGGAAGACAATCGGTGGGCCGGCAAGCTCTTCGTCCCGGACCAGAAGCTGCGCGTCCGGGCCAAACTCGAGCTGCTCAGCTACGAGCAGTTGCGGGTGACCGGCTGCGCGCTCGGCAAAACCCTGTGCAAATCGCAGCTGTGGACCCGCACCGACGAGCCGTTGCCCCCGCCGGACTAGCGACGGCCGTTCATCCGGGGGCAAGCTCAATGCACGATTCTTGCCGCAAATCGGGGCTAAAGCCGTTGTCGTGAAACGGATTTCCGCCACTGTCGCGCTCGCCGCGCTGATTGCCGCCGTCCCCGGCGCGGCATCGGCCCAGTCCGCGCTGGAAGGTCACTGGAAGAACGCCAAGGGCAGCCTGGTCGTGAAGGTCGCGCCGTGCGGCACCACCTGGTGCGGGATCGTCGTCGACGCGACGGAGAAGGCGAAGGCCGGGGCGCGCAGGGGCGGCACCGCCAATCTGATCGGCACGCGAATCCTGACGGGCGTCCGGCCCGCGGGCGACGACGTCTACAAGGGCCAGGCGTTCGACGCCAAGCGCAACATCCACGTGCCGGCGACGATCCGCGTGCTTGGGCCCTCGACCCTGTCGGTGAAGGGCTGCGTTCTCGGCGGCCTGATCTGCAAGGAGCAGCGCTGGACCCGGGTCAGCTGAGGGCGATCGCGCCGGCCCCGACCTCGCCGGCGAGGACCGCGGCCTGAAGCGCGGCCATGTCGCCGGCCCAGTAAAAATCCTTCGTGAAACGAGGGGTGATCTCGCGCACCTTGGCGTGGACGGCTTGCAGCTTCGGCGAGGTCTTCAAGGGCGCGTGACAGTCGATTCCCTGCGCGGCCGTAATCAGCTCGACCGCGACGACGCCGGCGGCGTTGCGCGCGATCTGCGTGGCCTTGCGCGCGGCGATCGGCGCCATCGAGACATGATCCTCCTGGCC
>DASURT010000271.1:0-7431 GCA_036375515.1 Sphingomicrobium sp. | reverse complement strand
CGTATTTCTGGACGTCGGCAAACCAGTCTTCAGCCATGACCTTTCCCTCCTTGGCCATTCCGCGAACGGGCCCGCGACCCTGCTATTCAACCACGAACGTGACGCGGAGTCTCACCCGCCACTCCGCGATCTCGCCGCCCTGCAGGATGACGTTGGTGTCCTTGATCCAGGCGGTCTCGATGCCTTTCACGGTCTCGGAAGCCTTCGCCAGCCCGCTGCGAACCGCATCCTCGATGCCGTTCGCGGAGCTCGCGGTAATCTCGATTGTCTTCGCAATGGCCACTCGCACCCTCCCTTTTCTTGACTGCTGCCAAGATTGGTGACGTCTTTCGTTAAGGCTGTTTCAACTCGCCGATCGAGATTTGGTTGCGGCCACGAAACCAGGCGTTCGATCGAGACCCGCGCGCTTCCCGCTCACCCGATCGGGCGGAGCGGTGGGGGACCATGTAAAAAGGCCCCGCGATTTCTCGCGAGGCCTTTGTGTTCAAGGTCACTAGCCCGGACGGTTAGTCGTCGTCGCCGGTCAGGAACGCCGGGGCGAAGTCGGGCGCGGGGCCGCGATCTTCGCCTTCGCGGGGCTCACGATCCCGACGGGGGCCCCGGTCACGGTCGCCGCGAGGACTGCGGTGATCGCGATCTCCACGGTCGCGCCGAGGTCCGCGGTCGTCACGGCCGCCGCGATCACGGCCGCCGCCACGATGACGATCGCCGCGCGGACCGCGATCCTCGCGCGGCTCGCGCGGGGGCCGGGTGTCCGGAAGCTCCTCGCCGGTTTCCTGATCGACGAGACGCATCGACAGGCGGACCTTTCCGCGCGGGTCGACCTCGAGCAGCTTGACCTTCACTTCCTGGCCTTCGGAGAGAACGTCGCGGACGTTCTCGACCCGCTCGTTTTTGATCTCCGAAACGTGGACCAGCCCGTCCTTGCCCGGCATGAAGGTCACGAACGCGCCGAAATCGACGATGCTCGCCACCTTGCCGGTGTAGATGGTGCCGGGCTCGGGCTCGGCGACGATGCCCTTGATCCAGTTGCGAGCGGCCTCGATCTGCGACAGGTCGGAGGAGGCGATCTTGATCACGCCCTCGTCGTCGATGTCGACCTTGGCGCCGGTCGTCGCGACGATCTCGCGAATGACCTTGCCGCCGGTGCCGATGACCTCGCGGATCTTGTCCTTGGGGATCGACATCGTCTCGATGCGCGGTGCGTGGGCGCTAAGCTCATGGCGGGCTTCGCCAAGCGCCTTGGCCATCTCGCCGAGGATGTGGGCGCGGCCGTCCTTCGCCTGGGCGAGCGCGGTCTTCATGATCTCCTCGGTGATGCCCGCGACCTTGATGTCCATCTGGAGCGAGGTGACGCCCTCGGATGTGCCGGCGACCTTGAAGTCCATGTCGCCCAAATGATCCTCATCGCCGAGGATGTCGCTGATCACCGCGAAGTCCTTGCCTTCGAGGATCAGGCCCATGGCGATGCCGGCGACCGGACGCTTCAGCGGGACGCCCGCGTCCATCAGCGCGAGGCTTCCGCCGCACACCGTCGCCATCGAGGAGGAACCGTTGGACTCGGTGATGTCGGAGAGGACCCGGATCGTATAGGGGAAGTCCTCTGCGCTCGGCAGCATCGGGTGGAGCGCTCGCCAGGCGAGCTTGCCGTGGCCGGTCTCGCGCCGCGACGGGGCGCCGAAGCGGCCGACTTCACCGACCGAATAGGGCGGGAAGTTATAGTGCAGCATGAAGCGCTGGTAGGAGAGGCCCTCCAACCCGTCGATCATCTGCTCGGCTTCCTTGGTGCCGAGCGTGGTCGAGACGATCGCCTGCGTCTCGCCGCGGGTGAACAGGGCCGAGCCGTGGGTGCGCGGAAGGAAGCCGACCATGATGTCGATCGGACGCACCGTCTTGGTGTCGCGGCCATCGATCCGGCGGCCATCCTTGAGGATCGCGCCGCGGACGACGTCGGCCTCGAGCGATTTCACCAGCTTGGCGGCAACGAGCTGCTCCTGCGGATCGGCTTCGGCGAAGGCCTCCGCGGCCTTTACGCGCGCGGCGTTGAGCGCGGTCGAGCGCTCCTGCTTGTTGGTGAGCTTGTAGGCGCCCTCGATGTCCTTGCCGATGAGGCTCTTGAGCTGCTTCTTGACCGCGTCCTTGTCGCCGGCGGGAGCGAGCTCCCAGGGCTCCTTCGCGGCTTGCTCGGCGAGCTTGATGATCGCCTCGATCACCTTCTGGCTTTCGCGATGGGCGAACATCACGGCGCCGAGCATTTCCTCCTCGGAGAGCTCCTTCGCTTCGGATTCAACCATCATCACGGCGTTGCGGGTGCCGGCGACGACGAGGTCGAGACGGCCTTCGGCCACCTGGGTCTGGGTCGGGTTGAGGATGTACTCGCCTTCGCTGGAGAAGCCGACGCGAGCGGCGCCGATCGGACCCATGAACGGAACGCCCGAGAGCGTCAGCGCGGCCGAAGCGGCGATCATCGCGAGGATGTCGGGCTCGTTCTCGCCGTCGTAGCTGAGCACGTGGGCGATCACGAGGACTTCATTGTAGAAGCCTTCGGGGAAGAGCGGACGGATCGGGCGGTCGATGAGGCGGCTGGTGAGCGTTTCCTTTTCGGTCGCCCCGCGCTCGCGCTTGAAGAAGCCGCCGGGGATGCGCCCCGCGGCCGAGAATTTTTCCTGGTAGTGGACGGTCAGCGGGAAGAAGTCCTGTCCCTGCTTGACCGACTTGGCGGCCGTGACCGCGCACAGAACGACGGTTTCGCCGAGGGTCGCGAGAACCGCGCCGTCGGCCTGGCGGGCAACGCGGCCCGCTTCGAGCTTGAGGGTCTTTCCGCCCCACTCGATTTCCACTGTTTTCGTATTGAACATTTGCTTTCCTTCACCCCGCGGGCCGGATGCCGACGGGACAGCTTGGGTGAGAAATCCGTCTCACCTGCGGGTCGGGGCGCTTGTGAGCCCCACTGCGCCCCGCCGAATTGCGGGACTTTGGTCTCCTATCGTCATGCTGAACTTGGTTCAGCATCCATCCCGGGAGACCGAGCATGGGATGGAGAAACGGATCCTGAAACAAGTTCAGGATGACAAAAGAGCGCGGGAACGCCGCGCTCTTGTGGTCACTTACGAAGACCGAGCTTGGCGATCAGGCCGGTGTAGCGATGCTCGTCCTTGCGTCGGAGATAATCCAGCAGGGAGCGGCGCTTGTTCACCAGCATCAGCAGGCCGCGGCGGGAATGATTGTCCTTCGCGTGGCTCTTGAAATGCTGGGTGAGGTTGTTGATGCGCTCGGTCAGGATCGCGACCTGGACCTCGGGCGAACCGGTGTCGCCTTTGCCCTGGGCATGCTCCTTGATCAGCGCTTCCTTGCGCTCGGCGGTAATCGACATCGATAGCACTCCTGTTCTCTTAAAGGTTGAATCCCCGGACGACCCGAAGGCCGTCGGCCGAAGCTTCCACGAGTGCGACCGGACGTTTGTCCTCAATCGCGAGTGCAAGCCCCGACCGGGAACCCATCAAAGTAGTGCTTTGATGGGACCCCTTTGCGGGGAAACCGGCAAGCCTTTGCCCTTGGCGGAGCAGTTCGGCTTGACGGCTAGTGACGGGGAGGGCCGGGATGTCGTCCAGCGCCGCTTCCAGCGGCAGTACCGCCCGCGTCAGTTGGCGCGCCTTAGCGGCTTCCTCCAGAAAGTCCAGCGAAATGGCGGATTCGAGGGAGAATGGCCCGGCGCGCGTGCGCTTCAGATAGGAAACGTGGCCGACGGTTCCAAGCGCATGGGCGATGTCGCGGGCGAGGCTTCGGATGTAGGTTCCCTTTGAAGCTTCCGCCAACAACGTCATCTCGTCATTCCGGCGCAGGCGGGAATCCCGCTGTTCCTGAAGTGAAGCGGGACCCCCGCCTTCGCGGGGGTGACGAATTGAGAGAGCGTGCACCGTCACACGTCGCGGCTTCATTTCAACCTTTTCGCCGGCGCGAGCCCGGGAATAAGCAGCTTTGCCGCCGATCTTCAGCGCGGAGTAAGCAGGCGGGACCTGTTCGATCGTGCCAATAAATCTCGGAAGCACGGCTTCGACCTGGTCGAGCGTGGGTCGGACGTCGCTGGTCGCCACGACCTTCCCTTCGGCGTCCAGCGTATCTGTCTCCGCGCCGAACCGGATCGTGAACTCATAGGCCTTGGTCGCGTCGAGCATTCGGCCGCAGAGCTTCGTCGCCTCTCCGAGCGCGATGGGGAGCACGCCGCTCGCCAGCGGATCGAGCGTGCCGCCATGGCCGACCCTGGTCTTGGGTTCGCCCGCGACCCGCAGCAGCCGCTTCACGGCCGACACCGCCTGGGTCGATCCCAGGCCCACCGGCTTGTCGAGGACGATCCAGCCGTGGAGCATCTCAGGCGCCGAGGCCGAAAATCCCCAGAAAGCCCCGTGCGATGGCGCTGACCAGCGGCGAGACCACGCGCCCGACGACGTTCGCGCTCGGCGAGATCGCCGGCAGGACCAGCAGCAGGACGACGAGGACCAGGAGCGAATAGCGGCCAATCCTGGCGAAGCGCTGCGCGAGCGGCGGGGGAAGCAGCCCCTCGACGACATGGCCGCCGTCGAACGGCGGTACGGGGAGAAGGTTGAACACCGCGAGGAAGATATTGATCAGCAGGAAATTCAGGGCATTGGCGGCGACCATCGCCGCAGCGCCGTCGCGTGCGCCGCCCGACAGGGAAACGGTCGCGGCGAGCAGCGCGGTGCCAATCAGCGCGAGCAGGAAGTTCATCCCCGGACCCGCCAGCGCGACCAGCACCATGTCGCGGCGCGGCTTCCTGAGCCGCCGGTAGTTGACCGGGACTGGCTTGGCCCAGCCGAAGACCGGGGCGTGGCTGATCGCCAGGATCAGCGGCAGGATCACGGTCCCGAACGGGTCGATATGCTTGATCGGGTTGAGCGTCAGCCGGCCGCGCTCCTCGGCAGTCGGATCGCCGAGACGCCTGGCGACGAGGCCGTGCGCGACCTCGTGAAACACGATCGCGATCACCAGGGGCACCAGCCACACCGCGATTTCGTAGGCGATGTTCGAGCTCATGATGCCGGTTCCCCAAGAAGCCTGGCGAACAGCGCCGCATGCTCGGCGCTCGCCGCATCGATCCCGTAGGGGATGGCGGCGCCGGGCGGAACCGCGGGCAGCGTGCCGTCAAGCGCGGCGCGAAGACCCTCCGCAAGCCCTTCCTCGTCGTCGATCGCGACGGGCGCCCGGCCCCCAAGCTCGTGCATCAGATCGACCAGCCCGGCGGAGCTTGCCGTGCAAACGACCGGGCAACCGCAGGCGGTCGCTTCCAGAACGACGGCCGGCAGCCCCTCCCAACGCGACGACAAGGCCATCACTGCCGCGGACAGATACTCGGGCACCGGATCCGCAACGAAGCCCGGCAGCTCCAGGCGATCGCCGATGCTGAGCCGGTCCGCGAGTTCGCGCAAAGCCGACTCCTCAGGACCGGTGCCACAGATCCGCAGGCGCCAGGCCCGGTCGCGCAAGCGGGCGGCGGCGCGCAGCAGCAGGGCCTGGTTCTTTTGCTTCGACAGGCGCCCGATCGACAGGATGACCGGCGGATCGGCGGGATTTCTATCGGTGGCCCGGGCCAACATGTCGTCGCTGACGTAAGGGTTGTGAACGAAGGAGATTCGTCCCGAGGGACCGCCGGAAATCTCGGCGATCTCGGTCGCCGATCTTGGTGACAGGACTAGCACCTGACGCGCCTTCCGAAGCATCCAGCGGTAGAACCTGCGGCGGAGCCAGCGCCTGCGGGGGCTCATCCATTGGTGCAGGAGCGGGTTCGTAACCTTGGGCACGAACGCACCGCGAAAGCCCGCCAGGCTGACGGCGAGCGCCGAAGGACCATTGGTGTGATTGCCCGGCGAGTGGAACAGCCGGGGCGCGCTTCGCTTCAAATAGAGTGCCAGCGCTGGAACCGCGGCCATCATGCGCCGGCCGCGGCGCAGCCCGGGCAGGACCTCGATCCGCCGGACCGAGATTCCGTCGTCGAGCAGCGGCCGGACCGGGCCGTCATCCTCCAGGACGATCATTTCGACGTTGAGGCCGCGTCGATTGAGGCCGTTGGCGACGTGACAGGCGACACGCTCGACCCCGCCGGAACCGAAGCGTTCGAGAAGGATGGCGACGTCGGCTCCCGAACTCATGCCGGGTGCCTGCGAAACGTCCGCAAAAGACCCCGCGCGAGGCTGCCCAGGGAGCGCTGTGCAGGGGACACCGGACGGTCGTCGAACTTGGCGTGCAATGCCTCGCGAAACTGTTCAGCCACCGGCTGAAGCCTGGAGCGTGCGGCATTCGCGACCAATCTCGCCGCATCTCTCCCTTCCTTCGAGAGGCACCAGTCGAGCGTTCGATCGATCCATTCGGGCGAAGCCGCAGCGACGGTTGAAACCGCGGGCCAGCCCAGCACCTGGGCCTGGGCGGTGACCTTGTCGCCCCCCTCAACCGGATCGATCGCGAGCGCGGGGACGCCGGCTTTCAACGTGTAAACCATTCCGTGCAGACGGTTCGTCAGGACGACATCCATTTTCCCAATCACCGAGATCACCTGCTCGGGCGAGCCCAGTGAGCCCGAGTTCCGGTCTTCGGGCCAGCGCGTGTCGATCTCGACCGTTGCCAGCTTTCGGTCCCGGATGACTTTCTTCATCAGGCCGATCGCTTCCCGGTGCCGCTGCCTCGATCCGTACTCACGCTGCCTCGCGATCGTGCACAGGCCGGCGACGGGAACGCGCCTGGTTTCCTCGAGGAAGGTGATGTCCGGTCGGCTGGTCCGGCCGGAATCGCGCTCGATCAGCAGGTGGAAAGGGTCCCAATCCTCGAGGGGCCGGATCATCGTGAGGTTGAGCCCGATCCTCGTGCAGTGGGAGAAACGGTCGAGCGCGATCCCGTGCTTCGCCAGGAATTCGGGCCAGAGCGGCCCGCACACGGCAATGAGGTGCGTGTAGGCCGCCGGCGACACGTCGCGCAGGAGAACCGAGCCGTCGATGAACGGAACATATTTCGGATTGTAGGGAAGGATGTCGTAGGCGATGCCTTCGGTTTCGAGGACCCGCCGGACATAATCCAGGCTCTCGATGTCACCGATCGTCGAAAAATGTCCGATCACCAGAGCTCGCATGGTTCCAGTTCTTTGACGGCTAGAGTTCAGAGTTCCTAGCGTCGTGCCAGGCCGAGCGTAAGTTGCCGCGCCTCGCCCTCGCGCAGCCGCTCGAAGAAATGGCGGCGGCACAAGGCGACATAGCGGTCGTTGCCGCCGATTTCGGTCTGTGCCCCGGACGCCACCGCATGGCCTGCGGCATCGACGCGGAGGTTCATCGTCGCCTTGCGGCCGCATTCGCACACGGCCTTCAATTCGATCAGCGAGTCGGCGAGCGCGAGCAGTGCCGCCGAGCCGGGAAACAGCTTGCCCTGGAA
>DASURT010000270.1:0-7179 GCA_036375515.1 Sphingomicrobium sp. | reverse complement strand
CGAACAGGATCGCGAAGGCGAGCACCGCGCCCGCCGCGGGGCTGGTGTCGAAGCTGTTCTGGATGCCGGTCCACAGCTGCGTGTGGAACAGCTTCAGCATCGCGATCCCGACGATCCACGCGAACAAAGAGAAGACCTCGGCGACGAACCCGCGCACGAACCCGACGGCGGCGCCGCCGATCAGCAACAGGAACACGAAGACGTCGAGCGCGGTCATTGCCGCTCGGCTAGCGGAGGGGAAAAGCGCGCGCCAGTGCCTTAAACCAGCGAGACCCAGTCGCTGCGCTCGTGGGCGAGGCGCAGGATCAGCACCTCGGAGCCGCGAATTGCGTAGAGCAGCAGGTAAGGGCGGAAGGATTTCTTCCTGATGCCGGGCGCTGTCGGAACCGGGGACGAGATATAGGGCGCTCCGCCAATGGATGCTGCCGCCGCGCGCAAGCCTCTGACAACCAGTCTTGCGCGCTCAGGATCAGCTTCCGCAAGTCGATCGCCAATTCTTTCAAGATCGGCCTCAGCCGAGGCCGTAAGGCGGACCCTCACCCGCGGCGCTGGCTCATCGCCCGATATTTCGCTTCAAGGCGATCGAAGACCTCGTCGGCGTCCTTTAGCCGCCCGGTGTTGGCGTCATCGAGCCCCTTCTGGATTTCAGCGTCGAACTTCGCCCAGATTTCCCGCTCCTTGTCAGACAATGCGGGATCGATCTTGCGCTTGGCGGTCACGGCGGGCTCCTGCGTTATCGTCGCAAGATAGGATTTTGCGGGGGCAATGAAAACCCGCGCACGAACCCGACTGCGGCGCCGCCGATCAGCAGGAGGAAGACGAAGACGTCGAGCGCGGTCATTGAGGCGGCGCTAGCGAACTCTTTTCGTCATTGCGAGGAGTGAAAGCGACGAAGCAATCCAGATGCGCCGCTGGATTGCTTCGCTTCGCTCGCAATGACGGTCACCGCCCCAGAATCTGATCCACCAGTTCCCGGAGGTTACTGAATTCGGCGAGGCGGAGGCCCTCGCCGCCTTTCACCCCCTTGGGCACCCACGCCGTCTCGAACCCGAGCTTGGCCGATTCCTTCAATCGCAGCCCGGCATGCGCGACCGGGCGGATTTCGCCCGACAGCGCGATCTCGCCGAGCACTACGCATTCGCCCGGCACGGGCCGCTCGGACAGCGCCGATACCAATGCCGCCGCGACCGCGAGGTCCGCCGCCGGGTCGCTCAGCCGATAGCCGCCGGCGACGTTGAGATAGACCTCCGTCGTCCCGAACCCGAGGCCGCAGCGCGCCTCCAGCACGGCGAGGATCATCGCCAGCCGTCCGCTGTCCCACCCGACCGCCGCCCGCCTCGGCGTCGCTCCGGTCGCGAGGCGCACCGTCAGCGCCTGGATTTCGACCAGCACCGGCCGCGAGCCCTCGATCGCCGGAAAGACGCTGGTGCCGCTGACCGGCTCGCCGCGATGCGTCAGGAACAACGCGGAGGGGTTGGGCACCTCGGTCAGCCCGGCGCCCTCCATCGCGAATACGCCGATCTCGTCGGTGCCGCCGAAGCGGTTCTTCATCGCGCGGAGGATGCGATACTGGTGGCTGCGTTCGCCCTCGAAGCTCAGCACCGTGTCGACCATATGCTCGAGCACGCGCGGGCCGGCGATCGTCCCGTCCTTGGTGACGTGGCCGACCAGCACGATCGCGGTGCCGCGCTCCTTGGCGAAACGCACGAGCTCCTGCGCCGAGGCGCGGACCTGGCTCACGGTGCCGGGCGCGCCCTCCATCAGGTCGGAGTGCATGGTCTGGATGGAATCGACGACCAGCAGCGCGGGCGGCTCGTCGGTGACCGTCGTCAGGATGTCGCGCACGGAGGTCGCCGCGGCGAGGCGCACGGGCGAGCTTCCCAGGCCCAGCCGCACCGCCCTTAACCGCACCTGCTCGGCCGATTCCTCGCCCGAGACATAGACGATCCGGTGACCCTCGCTCGCGAGCCGCGCCGCGACCTGGAGCAGGAGCGTCGACTTGCCGATGCCCGGATCGCCGCCGACCAGCATCGCCGATCCCGCGACGATCCCGCCGCCGATCGCGCGGTCGAACTCGGCGATCCCCGTCGGCAATCGCTCGGGCAGCGCGGCGGGGGTTTCGAGGCCGATCAGCGGAATGACCCGCCCGCCGCCCTGGAGATTGTGTTTCGCCGCGAAGATGCTCGACACGTCCGCGCTTTCCTGCACGAGCGTGTTCCACTCGGCGCAGTCGTCGCATTGCCCCTGCCAGCGGTGCGACACCGACCCGCAAGCCTGGCAGACATAGCGGACTTTAGGTTTCCCCATCGATCCGAAGCCTACCAGAACAAACCGCGAACTAGAAGCGCTAAAACACCGCCTCGGCCTTGCCGCCCATCATCTGCTGCCGGACCAGCGGGATTGGCGGGCCGCCATAGCTCAGGAACTGGTCGTGGAACGCCTTCCACGCCTTCTGTCCGCCGCGGCTCGCCGCCCAGTCGTCACGCAGCTTGCGGATCATCAGCTTGCCCATCGTGTAGTTGAGATAGGCCGGGTCATAGGTTCCGCGCGCGGCCTGCTGCCGGGCGTTGCCCGCGTCCTGATAGCATTGGTTGCGGAACAGGTCGTAGCTCTGCTGCTGGGTCATCGACCCCGTGTGCATGCCGATCGCGGAGATGAAACGACAGTCGCGCAAGAGCGCGTTCGACAGCTGGCCGATCATCGTCTCGTCCGTCCCGCCGCCGACGCCTTCGACCCGCATCATCTCCTCGGTGTAGTGCGCCCAACCTTCGGCAAAGGCGTAACCGACGAACACCCGGCCGAACATGTTCTTCGACCGGTTCGCGTGGAGGAAGTTCAGGAAGTGCCCCGGCCACACCTCGTGGATCGAGGTGAACAACAGGTCGGCCTCTCCGGGCACGAACGCTTCCTGCTCGGCCTTGGGCCAGCTCGGGTCGGGCGGCGCGATGTAATAGACCGAGGGCAGGTTCTTTTCGTACGGCCCCGGGATGTTGATGTAGGCGAAGTTCTGCCGGTTGTAGGGCGGCGCCTCCTCGACCTTCGCTTCCTCGGGTCCCGGAATCGTCACGATGTCGTGCTGGATGATGAACTGCTTGAGACCCGCTAGCTGCGCGCGCGCGCCCGCGACCGCGCCGCCCTTGGACTTGTCGGCGCTCATCTTTGCCATGCACGCCTGCAACGTGGCGCCCGGCGCGTAACGCCCGCATGCTTCACCGAGCAGCTTCTGGTTCGCGGCGAGGTCCGCCCGGCCGATCCGCTCGAGCTGGTCGAGGGGCGTCGTGACCATCTCCGTGTCCGCCAGCATCCGCTGGAACTTGTCCCTGCCGAGCGCGAAGTTGGGCTTGGACGTCGCGCGCTGACTTTCGACCCAGGCGACCGTGTCCCGCATCGCTTTCACCGCATTGTCGGTCGCGGTCTTCAGCGCTTGCTGGTCCTCCGGGGTGCCGACGCCCTTCCACGCCGCCATGCCGTCGCCCGGATAATAAGTGACGAAGCCGCCGAACGCCTTGCTCGCATAATCGACGAAGCTCGTCGCCATCGGGGTCTTGATGTTGGCGCGCATCTGCTCCGTCGCGCGCGGAATGTTTTGCAGGAACTTGATGTAGGCCTTCAGCCGCACTTCCTTGGGCGCGTAGGGCACCGTCACGTAAACCGACGGGTCGACATAATCGAGGTAGGCCGCCGGGTTGTTATGGAGTTGGTCGGCGCCGGTCGGGTCGATCCAGAACAGCTGTCCCTTCGCCACCGCGACCAGATAGGCGCGCTCGTAGCGCTGCTCGGGCGTCAGCTTGTCGTCGCTGAACGCCTCGGCATCGGCGACCGCCTTCTTCAGCCTGTCGACCTGCGCCGCGATCCCCCCTTCGGACAGATCGGCGATCTGCCCGTCGAACTCATGGCGGCCCTGCTGAACCGCGAATCCGGGGTCGGCGCGGAAGGTCGCCTCGATGAAATTGTTGACGAAGGCGGGCCAATCGCCGGCCTCGGCCGAAGCCTGGGCATTGCCGCCCTCCGGCGCATTCGAAACCCTGCAACCGGTTGCCACCAACGCGAGCGTCATCGCCGACGCGAATACAAATGGACGCATTCTTCTCTCCCTTCGGGGAGCGGTGCGTAGTTTCCGCTCCGCAGGACGGCAATAGAGCGTTCGGCGAACCGACAGACGGCTGCGGGAACCACAGGGCAGACCTCGGCGAAATCGCCTGTTATGGCCCGCCGATGTTTGCCGTGTTCAGCATCCCCGTCGAGTTTCTGCTGTTCGGCGTGATGCTGCTCGGCGTTGCGTTGTTCCATAAGCGCGCGCTCGCGATCAGCGTCGCCGGGCTGTTCGTGATCCTCGCCTACGAAGCGTTGGTCACCGCCTTTCCGACGGGCCGCGGAATGGGCGCGCTCATCATGCACATCGAGCATGAGTGGGTGGTCATCACCAACCTGCTGCTGTTGCTGGTCGGCTTCGAGCTGCTCTCGAACCAGTTCGAGAAGAGCAACATCTCGGACCATCTGCCGAATTTGTTGCCCGACGATTGGACGGGCGGGCTTGTTCTGCTCGCAATCGTGTTCGTGATGTCCGCGTTCCTGGACAATATCGCGGCGGCGGTGCTCGGCGGGGTCATGGCTCGTCATCTCTACCAGGGACGGGTCAGCGTCGGCTTCCTTGCCGCCATTGTCGCTTCGGCCAACGCCGGCGGCGCCGGAAGCGTGATCGGCGACACCACCACGACCTTGATGTGGCTGAACGGCGTCTCGCCGCTCGCCGTCCTACCCGCCTTTATCGCCGCCTTCGCGAGCTTCGCGGTCGTTGGGCCGCTTGGGGCATTGGCACAGCACCGCCACCAGCCATGTCTCGCGCGGGATGAACCGGGTCACCCGCTGGTCTGGCGGCGCATCGGCATCGTCGCTTTCATCCTGGTCGCGGCGGTGACGACGAACATTGTCGCCAATATGCTGAGCGAGGGCGAGGAAACGGCGCCGTGGCTCGGATTGGCGCTGTGGGCGGGGATCCTCGTCACGAGCCTGGTTGGCAAGCCGGACTGGTCGGTGATGCGGCATGGCGCGAAGGGCGCGGTGTTTCTCGCGTCGCTGGTCGCGGCGGCGTCGCTGATGCCGTTGAAGGGCCTTCCCGAACCATCGTGGCAAACCGCGTTCGGGCTGGGCCTCCTGTCGTCCGTGTTCGACAACATCCCGTTGACCGCGCTCTCCCTTCGCCAGGGCGGCTACGACTGGGCATTGCTGGCCTTCGCCGTCGGTTTCGGCGGCTCCATGGTCTGGTTCGGCTCGTCCGCCGGAGTGGCGATCACGAACGGCTACCCCGAGGGCCGCTCCGTCCTCCGCTGGCTGAAGGAAGGCTGGTTCGTGCCCATCGCCTATGTCGTGGGCTTCCTTGTCATGCTGCTGTTGCTCGGCTGGAACCCGACTGCGGAGACCGGCGCCGAGCCGGTTGTCGCACTCCCGGCCCACGGCTAGTGCGGAGCGGGTGAGCTTCCTCCCCGAACCGCTCCGGATCCCGGCGTTCCGCGCCTTCTGGCTCGCCCGGCTGGCAACGACGATCGCGCAGATGGCGATGGTGATCGTCATCGGCTGGCAGGTTTATGACATCGCCCGCGAGACGATGAGTATCCGCGAAGCCGCGTTCCAGCTCGGCCTTATCGGGCTGGTCCAATTCGTGCCTCTGTTTGTGCTGACTCCGGTCAGCGGCTGGGCCGCCGACCGGCTCGACCGGCGGCATATCGCGCGGGCTGTCGTGTCCCTGGAGCTGCTTTGCGCCCTGATCCTGGCCATTGCGGCATGGGAGGGTTTCATCAGCCTCCCGATCCTTTTCTCGGTCGCTGCGCTCCTTGGAGTCGCGCGGGCCTTCGCCGGACCGGCGCTCGGCGCCTTGGCGCCCAACCTCGTCCCCCGCGAGATCCTGCCGAATGCGATCGCGCTGAGCTCGGCCGCGTGGCAGACGGGCGCGATCGCCGGACCGGCGATCGGCGGCATCCTTTACGATGTCGAGCCTTATTTCCCCTACGCCATGAGCGCGGTCCTGTTCGGCTTTTCGGTGCTCTGCCTGTTCACGATCCCGCCGATCGCGCGCCCGACGCTCAAGCCGGGAAGTCCATGGCGCCAGATGGCCGACGGGCTCGCCTACGTGCGGCGCAACCGGCTGGTGCTCGGCGCGATCACGCTCGACCTGTTCGCCGTCCTGCTCGGTGGGGTCACGGCGATGCTGCCGCTCTATGCGCGCGACATCCTGCACGTCGGCGTGAACGGGCTCGGTCCGCTCCGGGCGGCCCCGGCGGTCGGAGCGACCTTGACCGCGATCTTCTTCTCGGTCCGTCCCCTGCGCACCAACGTCGGCGTGAAGATGCTGGCCGCCGTGGTGATCTTCGGCGCGGCTACGGCGATCTTCGGCATTTCGACATCGTTCACGCTGTCGCTGGCCATGCTCGCCTTGCTTGGCGCCGCCGACATGTTCTCGGTCTATATCCGCCAGTCGCTGATCCAGCTGCACACGCCCGACCAGATGCGCGGTCGTGTCGCGGCCGTCTCGACCCTCGCCATTTCCGCGTCGAACGAGCTCGGCGAGACGCGCAGCGGTTTCACGGCCGCTTTGCTCGGGCCGGTCACGGCGACCGTTGCGGGGGGACTTGCGGCGATCGGCGTGACCCTGCTCTGGGCGGGCCTGTTCCCGCAATTGCGCCACGCCCGCAACTTCGAGCTTCCGGAAGAGCCGCCGCCCGAAGAGGCTGTCATCGCGGGCGGAGCGTGACTTGCAACCAGGCGTAACGAAACCGACCTAGCCGCCTCGAACAAGAAGGAGAGCGCCGGATGAAGGCGAACACCGTCCTAGAAACCATCGGCAACACCCCGCACGTCCGCCTGAACCGGCTGTTCGGCGACCGCGCCGAAGTGTGGATCAAGCAGGAGCGGGCCAACCCCGGAGCGTCGATCAAGGACCGCATCGCGCTGTCGATGGTCGAGGATGCGGAAGCCTCGGGCAAGCTGAAGCCCGGCGGAGTGATCGTCGAGCCGACCAGCGGCAATACCGGGATCGGCCTGGCGATTGTCGCGGCGGTCAAGGGTTACAGACTGATCCTCGTCATGCCCGACAGCATGAGCGTCGAGCGGCGGCGGCTGATGCTCGCTTATGGCGCCGAGTTCGAACTGACCCCGCGCGAGAAGGGGATGAAGGGCTCGATC
>DASURT010000269.1:0-3719 GCA_036375515.1 Sphingomicrobium sp. | reverse complement strand
GCCTGTTTGAGCGAGGACGGTTGGCTCGACACCGGCGACATGGGCTACATGTCGGGCGGCTACATTTTCATCGTCGGCCGCGCCAAGGACATGATCATCATCAACGGCCGCAACCACTGGCCGCAGGACATCGAATGGGCGGTCGAGCAGCTCCCGGGCTTCAAGTCCGGCGACATCGCCGCCTTCGCGATCACCGGTCCGTCGGGCGAGGAGACTCCGGCGGTCCTGGTCCATTGCCGGGTGTCCGACCCCAAGGAGCGCGGGCGGCTTCGCGACGACATTCGCGAGCGCGTCCGGGCGATCACCGGGATTACTCCGGTGGTGGAGCTCGTTCCGCCCCGCACGCTCCCGCGCACCAGCTCGGGCAAGCTGTCGCGGGTGAAGGCGCGCAACCTCTATTTGTCGGGCGAAATCCAGCCGTACGATATCGCGGCCTAAGCCGCGGCGCGCCCCGGCATCATCCGGCCGCCTTGCGGAGCGGAAGCGCGGCATGCGATGGGGCGCCGGATGATCTTCAGCAAGTATGCGTTTCTTGCCGCCGCGCTCGTCCTGACCGCGCCGCTCGCCGCGGAAATCCAGCCCGCGGTCCAGCCGGGCGGCGACATCCCCGCCGAGTTCAAGCGGCCCTACGTCCCGCCGATCCCGCCCCGCGGCGACATCCCCAGAGGGTTCAACGCCCCGCGCGCCGAGTTCCAGTACATCCGCCGCGAGGCGATGATCCCGATGCGCGACGGCGCCAGGCTCTACACCGTCCTCGTCATCCCGAAACAGGCGGGCAAGTCCCCGATCGTGCTCGACCGCACGCCTTATTCGGCGAAGAAGGCGACCAGCCGCGGCGACCGTCTCGGACCGTACCCCGAGAACATCCTCTCGCCGGCCTACGCCGAGCTCGTCCGCGCGGGCTATATCGTCGCGGTGCAGGACGTACGCGGGAAGTACAGGTCCGAGGGCGATTATGTGATGAACCGCCCGCTGCGCGGCCCGCTCAACAAGACCGCGGTCGACCATTCGACCGATGCGTACGACACCATCGATTGGCTGGTGAAGCACGTCCCCGAATCGAACGGCCGGGTGGGGACGATCGGCACCAGCTACGACGGCTTCACCGCGCTGATGAGCCTGGTCAATCCGCACCCGGCGCTCAAGGCCAGCGTGCCGATCAACCCGATGGTCGACGTGTGGAAGGGCGACGACTGGTTCCACAACGGCGCCTTCCGGCAGGAGATGATCAGCTACGTCTATGGCCAGACGGCGGCGAGGGACTCCGACCAGCAATGGTTCACGACGGGCCATGACGACTACAACATGTTCCTCCGCCACGGCTCGGCCTCGGCCTACGGCCGGGCGATGGGCATGGACCAGCTGCCGTTCTGGCAACGCCTGCTGCAGCACCCCGCCTATGACGAATATTGGCGGGAGCAGGCGGTCGACCGGATCCTCGCGAGGACGCCGCTCGCCGTCCCTACGCTGCTCGTCGACAGCCTGTGGGACCAGGAGGACATTTACGGCGCGCCCGCGGTGTTCGAGGCGGTGAAGCGCAGCGACAATGGCAACGCGCACCTGGTGCTCGGTCCCTGGCATCACGGCCAGTCGAACGGCCCCGCCACGGCGCTTGGGCCCCTCGACTGGGGTTCCGACACCGGCAAATGGTTCCGCGCCAACGTGATGATCCCCTTCCTCGACCAGCATCTGAAAGGCGGCGCGCAAGCCAACATCGCCCGAGTGACGGCATTCGAGGCGGGGACCAACCAGTGGCGGCGCTTCGACGACTGGCCCCAGGCCTGCCTGCGCTCCTGTCCGGCCAACCTGACCCCGCTGTTCCTCGGCCGCGACGGCAGGCTCGGGTTCGAGGCGCCCGCGTTACGCGGCTTCAGCTCCTACGTGTCCGATCCCGCCCGGCCGGTGACCTACCGCGCCCGGCCCAACCTCTCGCCCTGGGCGGCGGGCTCGACCTGGCGCACCTGGCTGGTTGACGACCAGCGCTTCGCCGAGGCGCGGCCCGACGTCCTCACCTATTCGAGCGCGCCGCTCGACCGGCCGCTGCGGCTCGCCGGCACGCCGCTCGTCCACCTCGTCGCCTCGACCAGCGGGACCGACAGCGACTGGGTGGTGAAGCTGATCGACGTCTATCCGGACCAGTATCCCCTAAAACCCGAGCTCGGCGGCTACCAGCTAGCCATCGCGATGGACGTGATCCGCGCACGCTACCGCGACGATCCCGCCCTGCCGACGCCCGTCCCGGCGAACCAGCCGGTCACCTATGAATTTTCGCTTCCCACCGTGAACTATACGCTCGAACCCGGTCACCGGCTGATGATCCAGGTCCAGTCGAGCTGGTTCCCCTTGTACGACCGCAACCCGCAGACCTTCGTCCCCAACATCTTCTTCGCCCGTCCCGAGGACTACCGCGCCGCGACCCAGCGCGTCTTTCATGGGCCGAGCGGGACGTGGATCGGCCTGCCGATCGTAAAGTGACCTTGCGCGACCGGGACTCGCTAGCTACCTCGCCGCCACGGCTCTAGGAGTGTAGCTCAGTTGGTAGAGCATCGGTCTCCAAAACCGAGGGCCGGGGGTTCGAGTCCCTCCACTCCTGCCAGCCGCACGTACGCTTGAAGACTCGGCGCGGGCTCGCTAAGTCACGCAGCGAGGTCCGCCGCCCAGTGCTGCGGACCCTTTTTCTATCACCCGCACGAAAGCAGCAGCGAAGTGGCGAGAGTTTCCCCCGGCGAATTCATCCGTCAGGTCCGCGCCGAGACCGGCAAGGTCCACTGGCCGACCCGCAAGGAGACGGTCGCGACCTCGATCATGGTGATGATCATGACCATGCTGCTCGCCTTCTTCTTCTTCGGCGTCGACGCCTTCTTCTCGACGCTGGTCAAGTTCCTGCTCGGCTTCCTCGCCTAGCGCTTCTTCTTCCCCCTCTCCCGCCTGCGGGAGAGGGTCGGGGAGAGGGTTTTGGTTTTATTGAACAGGTAAGAACAACAATGTCCCGCTGGTACATCATCCACGCTTATTCCGGTTTCGAGAACAAGGTCCGCGACGCGATTCAGAGCGAGGCCAACCGCCTCGGCCTCACCAGTTTCGTGGAAGCGATCGAGGTGCCGACCGAGACCGTGACTGAGATCAAGCGCGGCAAGAAGGTGCAGGCCGAGCGCAAGTTCATGCCCGGCTACGTGCTCGCCCGGCTCGAGATGAACGACCAGGTCTATCACCTGGTCAAGAACACCCCCAAGGTAACGGGCTTTTTGGGCCCCGGCGGAAAGCCGCAGCCGATCCCCGACGCCCAGGCCGCGCGCATGCTCGAAACCAAGGAAGAGGCCGCGGCGCACGGGCCCAAGGCGAAGATAAGCGTCGATTACGAGATCGGCGATGCGGTAAAGGTGCTCGATGGCCCCTTCGCGAGCTTCAACGGGACGGTCGAGGAGCTCGATTTTGACCGTGGCCGGGTGAAGGTGTCGGTGTCCATCTTCGGGCGTGCCACCCCGGTCGAGCTGGAGTTCGAGCAGGTTGAGCGCGTGAAATAACTGTTCCCCGGCGAAGGCCGGGGTCCAGTTCTAACTATGTTCAGAAGCCCGCTACTTCTTCCGCGGATCGTCCTTCGGATTGACGTAGATAATCTCGAACGGCCCGTGGCTGGTGATCTGGATCGTCGCTCCCGTGGCGGTGAACGCATAATGGTTCATCTTCGCCGGCAGCGCGACATAGCCGCCCTGGACGAG
>DASURT010000268.1:0-6172 GCA_036375515.1 Sphingomicrobium sp. | reverse complement strand
CGCGATTGCCGAAGCGAAGGAACCTGTCCTGATGGCCCGAGCGATGAAGGCCGCGGTCGAGGCGGGACGGCTCGCCTACCTCGCCGGCCGGATGCAGAAGCGCCGCTACGCCGACCCTTCCAGCCCGCTCGCCGGATTGATCTAGCAACGGGACCCGGCTCTTGCGCGTTTGCCGACGCGAGGTGGGACCATGACCCTGACCGACACAGACTTCGCCGCCGAGCGCGAAGGAATGATCGAGCGGCATCTGGTGCGCCGCGGGATCAAGGAGAAGGCCATCATCGAGGCCTTCCGCGCCGTGCCGCGCGAGGAGTTCGTCAGTGCCGATTTTGCCCACCTCGCCTATGGCGACCATCCGCTCCCGATCGAGGCGGGACAGACCATCTCCCAGCCCTACATCGTCGCGCTGATGATCCAGGCCGCCGGGATCGGCGAGGGCGACATCGTGCTCGAGGTCGGGGCGGGCTCGGGCTACGCCGCCGCGGTGATCAGCCGGATCGCGGCCAAGGTGATCGGGATCGAGCGGCAGCACGAGCTGGTCGAGGTGGCGCGCCGGCGCCTCGAGCGGCTTGGCTATGACAATGTCGAGATCGTCGAGGGCGATGGCACCAGGGGCTGTCCCGAACAGGCTCCGTTCGACGCGATTCTCGCGGCGGCGAGCGGAAGCCATGTCCCGCGCCCGCTGATCGAGCAGCTCGCGCCCAATGGCCGCATCGTCATGCCGGTCGGCGACCCCGGCTGGGTGCAGGAGCTGGTCAAGGTGACCAAGCAGGACGACGGCATTCTCCGCCAAGAGAATCTCGGCGGAGTGCGCTTCGTGCCGCTGATCGGGGAAGAGGGGTGGAGGGATGCCTGAGGTGCGAGGGCGGGCGAAAAAACCACTTTGGACAATAACCCAAGGAGCAATTTCGCGGCCACTGTCGTTGTCGCTGGCGGAGCGGTGTTCATGCCCGACAGGCGTCCCCCGGTGAAAGGCAGCTTTGGCAGCCATTTCGACGAGCTGGTGAAGCATTTTTCCAATAACGCCGCCATCCGAAAACCCGATCGGGCGAAAACGGGAATTGATCCTGACGCGCTGAAGGAAAAGATCGACATCCATGCGCTGTTGTTTCAGCAGGCATGGCAATTGGAGCGCGACGACAAAGCCTAGCTAGCGCGCTTTCGTCTTCTCGCGCAGCTTCGTAATCGTCGTGGCGTTGGTGATCTGCTCGACGTCGGTCTTGCAGTGGAGGAGGCGGATGCCCTTGCGCTTCAGCGCCGCGTCAAGCGCCGGGGCGAACTCCGCCGTCGTTTCGACCGTCTCGGCCCAACCGCCGAAGGCGCGGGCGAGCGTGGCGAAGTCGGGGTTCCTGAGCTCGGTCGCGCTGATCCGCTTCGGATATTCCTTCTCCTGGTGCATTCGGATGGTGCCGTAGCTGCCATTGTCGGCGACGATCACCAGCAGGTCCGCGCCATATTGCGCGGCGGTCGCCAGCTCCTGCCCGTTCATCAGGAAGTCGCCGTCGCCCGCGACGCACACGACCGGCCGGTCCTTGAACCGGATCGCGGCGGCAACTGAAGCCGGGAGGCCGTAGCCCATCGTCCCGCTGGTCGGCGCGAGCTGGGTCGGCATCGGCCCGTAGCGCCAGTAGCGGTGCCACCAGCCCGAGAAATTGCCGGCGCCGTTGCAGATGATGGTGTTCTCCGGGAGCCGCTCGCGCATCGCCGCGACGCAGGGGCCGAGGTCGAGCTTCACGCCCTTCCGCGGGCTTGGCTCGGACCATAAGAGCCATTCCTTGTGCGCCTCCTCGCCGGCGTGGAAACGGACCAGATCGGGGTCGATCCACTCGTCGAGCATCTCGGCGAATTCGCCCATGTCGGCGCAGATCGGCAGGTCGGCGTGATAGACGCGGCCGAGCTCGTTGGGGTCGGGATGGATGTGGACCAAAGTCTGGCCGGGATGGTCGGGGGTGATCAGCGTGTAGCCGTCGGTCGTCGCCTCGCCGAGCCGCGGCCCCACCGCGAGGATCAGATCGGCATCGCGAATGCGCTGCTGCAGCTTCGGATTGGGCCCGTAGCCGAGCTGCCCGGCATAGACCTGGCACGTGTTGCAGATCGCGTCCTGGCGGCGGAAGGCGGCGGCGGTCGGAATTCCGTAGCGGAAGGCGAAGTTGGCGAAATGGTGCGCCGCGCGCGGGCTCCAGTCGGCGCCGCCGACGATCGCGACCGGGTTTGTCGCGTCCTTCAGAAGCTCGAACATCGCCTGGATCGCGCCCGGGTCGGGCTCCTCGGCGAGCGGCGGGACGCGCGGGCGGTCGGGGACGTCGACGCGATCGCGCAGCATGTCTTCGGGTAGCGCCAGCACGACCGGGCCGGGCCGGCCGGCGGTCGCGACGCGGTATGCGCGCGCGACATATTCGGGGATGCGCCGCGCGTCCTCGATCCGCGCCGCCCATTTGGCGATGGGTGAGAAGAAAGCGGGGAAGTCGATCTCCTGGAAGCCCTCGCGGCCGCGGTCGGAGCGCGCGACGTCGCCGATGAACAGGATCATCGGGGTCGAATCCTGGAAGGCGACGTGGACCCCGCCGCTGGCGTTGGTCGCGCCGGGCCCGCGCGTCACGAAGGCGACGCCGGGGCGGCCGGTCATCTTGCCGTCGGCGTCGGCCATGTAGGCGACCCCGCCCTCCTGCCGGCAGACGATGGTGTCGATCTCTTTCGTGTCGTGCAGCGCGTCGAGCACCGCGAGGAAGCTTTCGCCCGGAACGGTGAAGATGCGGTCGCAGCCCTGGATCTTGAGCTGGTCGACGAGGATCAGGCCACCAGTGCGCTTGGTCATGGGCGGCGCGTTAGCGGGTTAGCGATGCGGCGGCAAAGGGGAGAGTTACTGAAAAAGACCCACGCAAATCGCGCCGATCATCGCGATCACCTCAGCGACGATGAAAAGCCAGAATCGTCCCGGATCTTCATTTTTGTCGACGAAACGCCATTCCTTGGGCGCCCGATAGAGCTTGATGAAACCGACACGTAGTTGAATTCCGATGCAGACTGCGAACAACCCAGCGATGAGCCAAGGAAACCAGGGCGGCCCGGTCACGCCTGATGGATTGCCTTCACCACCTGGTAGCTCTCCAAGCCTTCCTTGCCGCCCTCGCTGCCGAAACCTGAATCCTTGACTCCGCCGAACGGCGTGTCGGCGCCGCTGATGGCGAAGGTGTTGATCCCGACCATGCCGCTTTCGACGAGGTCGCCGATCAAATTGGCGCGGCGGCCGTTCTCGGTGAAGGCGAAGGCGGCGAGGCCGTAGGGCAGGCGGTTCGCTTGCTCGATGGCTTCCTCGAACGTATCGAACGGGCGCGACACCGCGACCGGGCCGAACGGCTCGTCGTTCATGATCGCCGCTTCGTTGGGGACGTCGGCGAGCAAAGTCGGCTGGAAGAAGAAGCCGCCGTCACCGCGCTCGCCTCCGGCGAGCAGGCGCGCGCCCTTGGCCTTCGCGTCCTCGATCAGCGCCCCGACCGCTTCGGGGCGGCGCTTGTTGGCGAGCGGGCCCATCCTGGTGCCTTCCTCGAGGCCGTTGCCGATTTTCACCTTGGCGGTGCGCTCGGCGAAACCCTTCAGGAAGGCGTCGTAGATGCCGTTCTGGACGTAGAAGCGCGTCGGCGAGACGCACACCTGGCCGGCATTGCGGAACTTCTGCGGCACGACCATGTCGAGCGTCTTTTCGAGGTCGCAATCGTCGAAGATCAGCACCGGCGCGTGGCCGCCCAGCTCCATCGTCACCCGGGTCATGCTGTCGGCGCACAGGCGCATCAGATGCTTGCCGACATTGGTCGAACCGGTGAAGCTGACCTTGCGAATGACGCGGCTGGCGATCAGGGTTTCGCTGACGAGGCTGCTGTCGCCGTGGACGAGCTGGGCGACACCGTTGGGAATGCCGGCGTCGTGAAGCGCGCGGAACAGCTCGGTTCCGACCCCGGGAGTCTCGTGCGGCGGGCGCGAGATGACGGTGCAGCCCGCGGCCAGCGCGGCCGACACCTTCTTCGCGAGCAGGTAGAGGGGGAAGTTCCACGGGGTGAAGGTCGCGGTCGGGCCGACAGGCTGGCGGATCACGCGGCTGAGCTGACCGGCCGGGCGGACGAGCGTGCGGCCGTAGTCGCGCTTGGCCTCCTCGGCGTACCAGTCGAACAATTGCGCCGAGGCGAGGGTTTCGGCCTTCGATTCCGCGAGGACCTTACCCTGCTCCTGGGTCATGGTCGCGGCGATATGGTCGACGCGCTCGCGCAGCAGCGCCGCGGCCTTGTGGAGGATCGCGCCGCGTTTCTCGACATCGGTCGAGCGCCATTCGGGCCAGGCGCGCTCGGAGGCGGCGAGCGCCTCGTCGAGGTCGGCCCTGGTCGCATAGGGCACCTCGGCGATCGGGCTGGCGTTAACGGGGTTGACGACCGGGTGCGCGTCGCGGCCTTCGCCCGATTTCCACACGCCGTCGATGAAGAGCTGAAGCGAGGTTTCGTATCCCATGCGCGCCAGATAGGCTTCGCTTGATGCGCCCGCAACTCAACGACACCCACCCCCAACCCCTCCCTTGAAGGGAGGGGAGGATTGCGGCTAGGCGCTGCTGACAAAGGAGAAAGCAGCCAATGACGAAACAGGAGCTGGTTCAGCGCATGCAGGAGGGGCAGGCGTGGATCCCGGGCAAGCGGGTGAAGATCGATTTCGGCGACCAGGGCGCGATCATGCTCGACGGCGCGGCCAGCCAGGTCAGCGATGACGACGGCGCCGCGGACACCACGATCAAGGTCGGCTGGGACGATTGGCAGCAGCTCGCCGCGGGCCAGCTCGACGGGATGACCGCCTTCATGATGGGCAAATTGAAGGTCGAGGGCGACATGTCCAACGCGATGCAGCTGCAGGGCGTTCTGGCGAAGCTCAAGGGCTGAATTTGGCTGTTCCCCGGCGAAGGCCGGGGCCCAGGCGGCGCCTTGCGCCGATTTTCTTGCCGGGACTGGACCCCGGCCTTCGCCGGGGAACGAGGTGCGTATGCTGAAGCTGTATCATTCGCCCGGCGCCTGCTCGCTGGTGCCGCATATCGCGCTGGAAGAAGCGGACGCCGACTATGAGGCGGCGCGGGTGACGCTGGCGAAGGGCGAGCATCTCCAGCCGGATTATCTCGCGATCAATCCCCACGCGCGCGTTCCCGCGCTCGGCACCGACCGCGGAGTCGTGACCGAGAATCCGGCGATCCTCAACCTCATCGCCGATTTGTTCGAGGCGCCTGGTTCCGTGCCGCGCGACGACCCTTATGCGGCGGCCCGCTGCAACGAGCTGCTCGGCTGGTTCGCCTCGAGCGTGCACATCAGTTTCGCGCAGGTGTGGCGCGCCGGGCGCTTCACGCGCGACGAAGACGTCCATCCCGCCATCATCTCGGGTGGGCGCGAGAACCTGGCGCAGCAATTCGACGAAATCGAAGGGCTGTGCGTCGACGAATGGCTGGTGCCCGGCGGTTATAGTGCCGCAGACGGCTACGCGCTCACCTTCTTCCGGTGGGGAAGGCGGATCGGCTTCGACATGGGCCGATATCCACGGTGGGCGGAATTGGCGGGGCGAATCCTCGAGCGGCCGGCGGTCCAACGCGTGCTGGAAAGCGAAGGGCTCAAGGCCGAGGAGTTCCGGCCCGCGTGAGGAGGCGCGCATGCGAATCGTCGCGATTTTGGCCGTTTTGCTTTCGACCCCGGGCTCCGCGCAGATGCTCGACGCACGATCCGCGCAGGCGATCGTCGCCGGCTGCGCGACTCACGCGCTCGCGAAGAAGCAGAGCCATGCGATCGCCGTCGTCGACACGGGCGGCCACCTCGTCGCGGCGCTCCGGATGGACGGCAACGGTTCGGGCATTTTCGACTTCGCGCTGAGCAAGGCCGAGGCGGCCGCGGCCTGGGGTTTCTCGACCGCGCAGATGCTGGAGGGCGCCCGCGGCACGCCAGGGTTCGACCGCGCGCCCCACGTGGTGATCGTTCCGGGCGGAGTGCCCGTGTTCGCCAGCGACGGAAAGTCGCGGATCGGCGCGGTCGGCGTGTCGGGCGAGGCGCCTTCGGACGATGCCGAATGCGCCGAAGCGGGTATTCGCGCGGCGGGGTTTCGCTCAAGCCGTCAAAATTGACCCTCTCCCTTGACGGGAGAGGGATACGAAGCCTTAGCG
>DASURT010000267.1:0-2950 GCA_036375515.1 Sphingomicrobium sp. | reverse complement strand
GTAGAGCCCGATGTCATGCTCGTCGGTCATTCCGATGCCGCCGTGCATCTGGACGCCCTCGCGCGCGGCGAGAGAGGCGACATCGGCCGCTTTCGCTTTCGCCACCGACGCGTAGAGCTCGGCCCCGTCGCCTGAATCGATCAGCGCCGCGGCCTTGAACGCGGCGGCCCGCGCGATCTCGATCTCCCCGTAAAGATGGGCCGCGCGGTGCTGGAGCGCTTGGAACTCGCCGATCGCCTTCCCGAACTGCTTGCGCTGTTTGAGGTAATCGAAGGTCATGGCCGAGGCGCCCGACGCGACTCCGACCATTTCGGCGGAGGCTCCGGCGCGGCCGGCCGCGAGGGCGCGCGACAGCGGCGACCAGCCGCCGTCGACCTCGCCGACCACGGAATCTGCGTCGAGCGCGACATTGTCGAATGTGAGCCGAGCCGCTTTCGAGCTGTCCACCAGCGTCGCGCTCTCGACGGAGAGGCCGCTCGCGCCCTTCGGTACCGCGAACAACGTCAGCCCTTCCGTGTCGCCGGGTGAGCCGCCGGTCCGCGCGAGGGTCAGCACCATGTCGGCCGCCCCGCCCTGCACCACGAACTGCTTGGTGCCATTGAGGACGAACCCGTTCCCCTGCCGCTTCGCTTCCGTCGCGGTCTGTTCGGGCGCGTGGCGCGGCCCTTCGTCGACCGCGAGCGCGAGCACCGCCTGGCCGGCCAGGATTTCCGGATACCAGCGGTTCCCGTGCGCCGTGCCCTCGATCGCGCGCGCCGCGACCACCGCCGTGCCGAGGAAGGGCGAGGGCGTGAGGTTGCGGCCGATTTCCTCGAGGACGAGCGCGGCCTCGGTCGCGCCCAGGCCCAGCCCGCCGTGGCTTTCGGGGATGCAGATGCCGGTCAGCCCAAGCTCGGCGAACCGCTTCCACAAGTCGGTGCCGAAGCCGTCGGTGCAGCCCGTGTCGCGCCAGTGGCGCAACTGCTTCGCGATTGAGCCTTCGTCCGCAAGGAAGGACGCGGCCGTGTCCTGAAGCATCTTCTGGTCGTCGGTGAGCAGAGTCATGCGCCGGGCAATCCCAGGATGTGCTTGGCGACGATGTTCAGTTGGATCTCGCTCGTTCCGCCCTCGATCGAATTGCCCTTCGAACGGAGCCAGTCGCGCGCCGGTTTGCCGCCTCTGCTCCGCTCGCTGTCCCATTCGAGCGCCTCGGAGCCGCCCGCCGCCAACACCAGCTCGTTGCGGCGCTTGTTGAGCTCGGTCCCGGCATATTTCATCATCGACGGGCTCGCCGGATGCGCCTCGCCGGCCTTCCACATCGCGCCGAAGCGCTCGCTCATCGCCGCGAAGGCCAATGCGTCGACGTCGAAAGCCGCGATCTCCGCGCGAAGCATCGGGTCGGCGGGCTTGAGCTTCGCGCCGAGCGTCTCGCCCGATCCTCCGCCAAGGCTGCCACCGAGCCCCATCCCGGCGATCATCTCGCGCTCGTGGCCGAGCAGGTACTTGGCGACGTCCCAGCCCTTGTTCACCTCGCCGACGATCTGCGTCTTGGGCACCTTCACGTCGTCGAAGAAGGTCTCGCAGAATGGCGAATTGCCGCTGATCAGCAGGATCGGTCTGGTCGAGACGCCCGGCGTCCGCATGTCGAACAGAACGAAGCTGATCCCGCCCTGCTTCGACTCAGGGCTGGTCCGCACGAGGCAGAAGATCCAGTCGGCCTTGTCGGCATAGCTGGTCCACACCTTCTGGCCGTTGACCAGCCAGTGATCGCCCCAATCTTCATCGAAAGCTTCTTCCGCTTTCGTTTGCAACCCCGCGAGGTCGGACCCGGCGCCGGGTTCTGAATAGCCCTGGCACCAGCGGATTTCGCCGCGCGCGATCTCGGGCAGATAATGCCGCTTCTGCTCCTCGGTCCCGAACTTGAGGAGCGCCGGCCCGAGCATCGAGATGCCGAAGCTGGTGAGCGCCGGACGGGCGCCGATCCGAGTCAGCTCTTGTTTCAGGACCCGCGCTTCCTCGGGCGAGAGGCCGCCGCCGCCATAATCCTTGGGCCATTCGGGCACGGTCCAGCCGCGCTGGGCCATCGCCTCGAGCCAGCGCCGCTGCGCGTCCGACGTGAAGGCCCAGTTGCGCCCGCCCCAGCAGAGGTCGTCCTCGGAACGGATCGGCTCGCGCATCTCGGCCGGGCAATTGGCCTCCAGCCACGCGCGGGACTCGGCGCGGAGGGCGGCGAGATCATTCATGGCGTGACGGCACTTTGAGTTGCCCGAGCAGCCACCAGAGTAAGAAGCCTTCTGCCATTCCCAACGGATACGCGACCAGCAACCCTGCTCTGAATGACCTGCTGATGGGAATGGCCCAAATTGCGATCACGTTGACGATGAAGAAGATGGCAACAACGACCCAAAATCCTTCTCGTGTTCGATTTCGCCAGCGCTCGGAGACCGCCACCCAAATTGATCCCACGACAGTCGAAGCTAGGAGGGCTTTCTCCAAAGACGAGATGAGGGCCACGATCACGAAGACTGGCGTTACAGTGGCCACTGCGACGAAAATGTCATGTCGTCTGCCACGAGGCTTAATGTCCATTCGGTCGACCTATCCTAAGCTTGCAAGGCTGTCAGCAGCGGCCTAGCGCCCGCAGCGGGAGACCCGCCATGGAAGACGTGATGGACAAGCCCACGACCAGCCCGATTTCGACCCAGAAGCACGGCGACGTGCTGATGATCCTGTCGAACAACCCGCCGGTGAACGCTCTCGGCCATGCGGTGCGCCAGGGCCTGGTTGCGGCGATTGACGAGGCCGAGCGCGACGACAGCGTGAAGGCGGTGGTGATCGCCTGTGAGGGGCAAACCTTCTTCGCGGGTGCCGACGTTTCGGAGTTCGGAACGCCCAAGGCATTCGAAGCGCCGGTGCTGCCGAGCGTCGTCGACACGATCGAGAATTGCTCGAAACCGGTCGTCGCGGCGAT
>DASURT010000266.1:0-4814 GCA_036375515.1 Sphingomicrobium sp. | reverse complement strand
GTGGCGAAGGGATTTCACCTCTGTTCCAACAAGCTCGATGCCGGCCTCGAGCCGCTCATCGACGAAATAGTCGAAACGCGCGCGCCGGTTCTCGGCCACGACCTTTTGCTTGTCGAACGGGGGCGGAAGCGGCTTGGCCATGAAGCTTAGATAAGGCCTGCGTGCTCCAATGCAGCATCTATCGCCCGCCTGGACGCCTCGGATGCATCGGTGAGCGGCAGGCGCAGCTCGGTTGGGAAACCCGGTCGGACCCGCGACAGCGCATATTTCGCCGGGCCCGGCGACGCGTCGGTGAACAGGGCCGTGTGGAGCGGGTAGAGCCGGTCCTGGAGCTTCAGTGCATCGCCCCAGCGGCCCTCGCGCATTGTCGCCTGGAACTCCGAGCAGAGCTTCGGCGCGACGTTCGCCGTCACCGAGATGCAGCCGACCCCTCCCATGGCGTTGAACGCCAGCGCGGTCTCGTCATTGCCGGACAGCTGGATGAAATCCTCGCCGCAGGCGAGGCGCTGGGCCGTCACCCGCCCAAGGTTGCCGGTCGCGTCCTTCACCCCCACGATTCGCGGCAACTTCGCCATCCCGGCGAGGGTCTCGACCGAGATATCGACGACCGCGCGACCCGGGATATTGTAGATGATGATCGGCAGCTCCGACGCGTCGGACAGCGCCCGAAACGCCGCCAGCATCCCCGCCTGGCTCGGCCGGTTGTAATAGCCCATGACGATCAGCGCAGCGTCGGCGCCCGCCTCCTTCGCCGCGTGCAGATATTCGATCGCGTGGGCGACATTGTTGCTTCCGCAGCCGGCGATCACGGGGACCCGGCCGCGAGCGACCTCGACCGTCAGCTCGATCACCCGCCTTTGCTCGGCCGCGCTCAGGGTCGCGCTCTCGCCCGTCGTCCCGCACGGCACGAGCCCGTTGCTCCCTTCCGCGATTTGCCACTCGACGAGATCGCAAAGTGAGTCCTCGGCGACACAGTTGCCGGAAAAAGGCGTCACCAGCGCCGGGATCGACCCGAAAAACATGAACTTACCTCCCTTTCGAGGTGTTTTTTGTGGATAATCTGCCGGTGTTCACGGCCTGATAAGGAGCGGGACTGCACGATGTCCAGCATGTGGCGTGCTGCTTTATCTCTTCCAGTCCTGCTCGCGGTCGCAACCTCGGGTTCGGCCCAATATCCCGCGCCCAGGGTCCCGGCACCCCAATATGATCCCTCGGCGACAAGCGTCGGCTATGCGCTGAACGACTGGCGGCGGCTCAGGCAGAGCAGCGGCTACAGTTTCGCCGACTATGCGCGGTTCCTGATCGCCAATCCCGACTGGCCGAGCGAATCGACGATGCGCCGCTGGGCCGAAAGCGCGATGCGGCCAGGCGAGAATCCCGCGACCGTCATCGCCTTCTTCGCTCAGGAGAAGCCCAGGACCGGCAACGGTTACGCCCGTCTTGCCGACGCCTTCGCGGCGTCGGGCCGGATGGCCGAGGCGCTGCAAGCCGCGCGAGATGCGTGGGGCTCGGATGACCTCGGAGCGACCGACGAGCAGGCGATCTGGGCTCGCTACGGCGGGAGCTTCACGACAGCCGACCACGACCGCCGGGTGGATTCGTTGCTGTTCGCCAAGAAAGCCGACGATGCGGCGCGTTTCTATTCGATGACCACGCCGGCGCGCCGCGCCTCGTTCGCCGCGCGCATCGCGATGCAGCGCAAGGCGTCGGACGCCGAAAGCCTCTACCAGGCCGTGATGGGAACGGTGACGAGCGACGCCGGGTTGATGATGGACCGCGCGCGTTACCTCCGCGATTCCGGTTATGAGCAGGCCGCCCGGCAGCTCGCCGCCCGCCAGCACAGCTTCATCTACCGGCCCGCGGATCCGGAGCGCTTCTATGACATGCTCTGGCTGCTCGCGAGCGGGGCCGCGAACGACCGGCAGTGGGACGCGGCGTTCAACATTGGAAGGCATTTGAGCGACGCTCTTCCGCCGGGCACCGACATCAGCCAGCAGCCGATCGGCACTCGCGACAATTATACGAGCCTGGTCTGGCTGGCGGGAACGGTTGCCCTCGACCGGCTCGGTCGGCCCGCGAGCGCGATCGCGATGTTCGATGCTTACGCACGCGGCGGCCGTTCGCTCCAGGTCCATACCAAGGGCTATTATTGGGCGGGCCGGGCCGCGCTAGCCGCCGGGCAGTTCCAGCTGGCCAATTCCTATTTCCAGCGCGCCGCCGCCTACCCGGAGCTGTTCTATGGCCAGCTCGCGCTCGAGCGGCTCGGCCGGTCGGTCTCGCCTCCGCCCAAGGCGCTCGCCTCGATCACCACGACGGCCGCACAACGCGCGGCCTTCTCCAACAAGCGGCTCGTCCAGGCAGTGCGGATCCTCGGCCAGCAGGGCCAGTCGACCGAGCAGGCGCTGTTCGTCCGGGCTCTCGCCGAATCCCTCGACAACGATGCCGACCGCGGCCTCGCCGTGGAGCTCGGCCAGCAGATCAGCCGACCGGACATCGGCGTATGGGTCGCACGGGCGGCACGGACTAAGGGATCGATGTACTATGTCCGGCAGGCTTTCCCGAACCTCGCCGCCTCCGTGACTCCGGGGCTCTGGTCCCTCGCCAACGGCATCACGCGCCAGGAAAGCTCGTTCGATCCTTATGCGGTGAGCCACGCCGGCGCGCGGGGGATGATGCAGCTGATGACCGGCACGGCCCGCGAGCAGGCCGGAAAGATGGGCGTCGGCTTCGACAGCTACCGGCTGATCACCGACCCGGGCTATAATGTGATGCTCGGCTCGGCCTACTTCCAGCGCATGCTCAACTTGTGGAACGGCAATGTCCCGCTCGCGGTCGCGAGCTACAACGCCGGCTATGGCAATGTCCGCAAGTGGGTGCGCACGTACGGCGACCCGCGAGGCGATGTCGACGTGCTCAAGTGGATCGAGGCGATCCCCTACGTCGAGACCAAGGCCTACGTGCAGCGCGTGATCGAAAACAGCGTCGTCTATGATTCGATGCGGCCCTCGTCGCAGCAGCAGCAGGCGACCTTCCACGTTTCGCGCTATTTGGGAAAGGACCGCCCGGGTTGATATCGGCGCGCGATGGCTGACTCGCCCCGATTCATCACACCTCAAGGTCTCGCCCGAATCCGGGCCGAATACGACGAATTGTTCGGGATCGAGCGGCCCAAGGTCGTCGAGGTCGTGTCCTGGGCCGCGTCGCTCGGCGACCGGTCCGAGAATGCCGATTATTTGTACGGCAAGAAGCGGCTCCGCGAGATCGACCGGCGGCTCGCCCACCTCGCGAAAATCATGAAGCAAGCCAAGGTCGTCGACCCGGCGAAACAGGAGCCGCAGGCGCGCGATCAGGTCCGCTTCGGAGCGACCGTCGAGCTCGCCGACGAAGACGACAATCGGCGGACCTTGACCATCGTCGGAGACGACGAGACGGACGCCTCGGTCGGCAGGATCGGCTGGAGCGCTCCGCTCTCCCGGGCACTGATCGGAGCAAAGGTCGGCGACGAGCGAATCGTCCGGCTGCCGTCGGGCGAGAAGAGCTACGAGGTGATGCGGATCGACTATCCGCGCATCGGCTAGGCGGCGCGTCCGGGCGTGTCGACGACGTGCGGCGGCTCGGACGGCATGGCTTCCGCCCAGGCATCGGCGATCGCGCTCAGTGCCGCAAGCGTGGCCGCGGCTTCATCATTGCCGTCGATCGTCCGCCACGGCGACCAGCGAGTGTCGGTGTTCTTCCGCAGGTCCTTCAGCGCCTCGGCGTAGGATGGCTCGCGAACGCCGACCGCGGGGTCGCTTCGCACCATCCGCCACCAGGGATCCGCCCCACGCTCCTTCAGTCGCGCTTCCTGGACGTCGGCATCGACATCGAAGAACAATTTGACGATCAGGGTCCCGTAGTCGCGCTGCTGGGCCTCGAACTCGTTGATCTCGTCGAACGCGCGGGCCAGCGCCTTGTCGTCGACGTGGCCCTGGATCCGGTCGTCCAGGACCCGCCGGTACCAGCTTCGATAGAAGATCGCCGTGTGACCCGCGCCGGGCAATTGCCGCCAAAACTTGGCGAGCCAATGCCCCTCGGCCGCTTCGCGGCGGTCGCGGCGGGTCGTGTGCACCGCATAATGGCAGGGGTCGAACGCCGACGCGAGATGCCTCAGCGCGGCCTTCTTGCCGGCTCCGGCCGGTCCTTCGAACAAGATGATCGCCCGGCGCCGATGCACGATCTGCGGCACCTGAAGCTCGGACAGCTGCTCGCGAAGCGCCGCAAGCGTCGCCGGATAATCCTCCTGTTGGGTTGACCGAGCCCCCACGAAGACAGGTTTAACCAAGCCTCCCGGCGCGGACAATCAATTCGGCGGCGCTGCCGCAGCGGTTCGTCTCAAATTGATGCTTCAGCTTGGCTCGACGATCCGGATGTTGAGCTCCTTCAGCTGCTTCGCATCGACCACCGACGGGGCGTTCATCATCAAATCTTCCGCCTTCTGGTTCATCGGGAAGAGGATGACCTCGCGGATGTTCGGCTCGTCGGCGAGCAGCATGACGATCCGGTCAATCCCCGGCGCCGAGCCTCCGTGCGGCGGAGCGCCGAACTTGAACGCGTTGATCATGCCCGAGAAGTTCGTGTCGACCTCGCCGCGCGCGTAGCCGGCGATCTCGAACGCCTTGTACATGATGTCCGGCCGGTGGTTGCGGATCGCGCCCGAGCTTAGCTCAACTCCGTTGCAGACGATGTCATACTGCCACGCGAGGATTTCGAGCGGGTCCTTCGTCTCCAGCGCCTCCATCCCGCCCTGCGGCATCGAGAAGGGGTTGTGCGAGAAA
>DASURT010000265.1:0-2789 GCA_036375515.1 Sphingomicrobium sp. | reverse complement strand
CAAAGGCGGATGAACTTCAAGTGAAGCTTTGTTCATGCATCCCCATGAAGACTGGCGAAGCGGCCGGGACGAGCGCAGATGCGCGGACGATGGCATCCGACCGCCTCCTCCTCGTCTCGATCCACGACGTGTCGCCGCGATTCGAGGCCGAAATCGACCGGCTGCTCGACCTTCTCCATCCGCATGCCGACGACCGGCTCGCGATGCTGGTGGTGCCCAACCACTGGGGCGACGCGCCGCTTGTGCCCGGCTCGCCGTTCGCGACACGGCTTCGTGGCTGGGCCGACGCGGGTATCGAGATGTTCCTCCACGGCTTCTTCCACCGTGACGCGGTCCGGCACGCCGGTTCCGGCGACCGGCTGCGTGCCCGCTTCATGACCGCCGGCGAGGGCGAATTCCTGGGCCTGCCGCGCACCGAGGCGGCCCAGCGTATCGAGGAAGGCCGGGATTTGGTCGAGAGCATCACCGGCCGGGCGATCGTCGGGTTCGTCGCTCCGGCCTGGCTCTATGGCCGGGGCGCAAGGTATGCACTTCGGGATTGCTCGATCCGCCTTGCGGAGGACCACTGGAGCGTCTGGTCGCCGGCCAGCTCCAGGAAGCTAGCGACCGGACCGGTGATCACCTGGGCGAGCCGGAGCCGCGCGCGTCTCGTCTCGTCGCTTTGCGCGGCTGCGGCGCTGCGGCGCTCGCCCCAGCCCGTGCTGAGGGTCGGCGTGCATCCCGCCGACTGTGGCCATGGTGCGATCGTGCGAAGCATCGAGGCGACGCTGCGGGTCGCGGCATCGGGTCGGAAGGTCAGCCGTTATTCGGACCTATTCAAAACCTGAAATCGAAACTCACCGCCGCCTTGCGCGAGCGCGGGGCGCCGGGCTCGAGCCGCCAGTCGCCCGTTCCGGGCCTCTTCGGCGCCGCCTTCAGGATGCCGAAGCCCAATGTCGCATTGGGCGCGACCTCGGTCTGGGCGATCATCCCGGAATTATGAACCGGCTCGGGCGAGAAATCGGGGTCCCGGACGATCCGGAGATTTAGGCGAGGCTTCGATAGAGGGGCGCTGTCACGAACGGACGGCGCGTGTCGCGGCGCCGCGTCCGCGCGGTCTGCCACCAGCAGCGCGGCAACGGATAAAGCGACGAGTCCGCGTTTCACGGCCCAATCAACTCCCCTCTTACCGGGGGATTAACCTATAATTGGAGATCGGGGTTCCGCTGGTTTCGCGACGCCCCCCTTTGGGACGTTTGTCAGCGCCGGCGCGATTTCCAGTAATCGAGCGCCGCGCAGGGCTGGAGCGGCCTTGAAAAATAGAAGCCTTGCCCGGCCGCGCAGCCGAGCGTCGCGAGCGTGGTCGCGAGCTCGACCGTTTCGACGCCCTCGGCGGTCGTGGACATGCCAAGCGCCTCGGCAAGGCTGAGAACCGCCCGGACGATCGCGACCGCGTCGGGGTCGGTCATCATTCCGGACACGAAGCTCTTGTCGATCTTGAGAACGTCGATCGGCAGCCGCTGCAGATAGGCGAGGCTGGAATAGCCCGTGCCGAAATCGTCCATGGCGACGGTCGTGTCGAGCGCCTTCAGGGCGTCGAACACGCGCGTCGCGCGCGCCGGGTCCTGGATGATCGCGCTTTCTGTGAGCTCGAGCGTCAAGCGGTTCCCCGTCAGCCCGCTCGTCCTCAGTGCCCCTTCCACCAGCCGCGCGATGTCATCGCGCGCGACCTGGATCGCGGAGAGGTTCACGGCCACATAGAAGGGACAGGTCTCGCCGGCCTTGCGATCCCACTCGGCCAGCGTCTGAACCGCCTTGTCCATCACCCATCGGCCGAGGTGCAGGATCAGCCCGCTCTCCTCGGCGACGGGGATGAACTCCGCGGGGCTGATCTCGCCGCGCTCCTCATGCTCCCAGCGGGCGAGCGCCTCGAAGCCCGCGACCTCTCCCGACTTGAGGTTGATGAGCGGCTGATAGGAGACCGTGAGCTGGTCCTTGTCGAGCGCCCGGCGAAGCTCGGTCTCGATCGAGAACCGGCGGCGAGCTTCCGTCGCCTGCTTCGGCTCATAGATTTGCGGCTTGCCCGCGAGCTTCGCCTGCTTGACGGCGAACTGTGCGTTGCGGAACAGCTCGTCGGCGTCCTGTCCCTTGTGCATTACCGCGAGCCCGACCGCGCATTCGACGCGGATTTCGAGGCCGCTCAGGTTGAACGGCGCCGCCAGCACATCATTGATCCGCTCGGCCGCCTGGTGCGCGTCGGCGATCCCGTCGCGCAGCGAGACGAGCAGCCCGAACTCATTCCCTCCGGTGCGGGCCAGCACGTCACCGGAGCGGAGCGAAAGCACCAGCCTGCGGGCCAGAGTGATTAGCAACTCGTCGCCGGTCAGGCCGCCCATCGATTCGTTGATGCGCGAGAAGCGGCGCATGTCGACCACCAGCACGGCATGCCCGAGATCGCCATCCGCCTCTTCTCCCGCTCGCTCGATGGCTTCGGTGAATCCGACGCGGTTGGGCAGTCCGGTGAGGCTGTCGCGGAGCATTTCGGCCCGGAGCGCCCGGTCGGTTTCGACCTCGACGGTCCGGTCGACGACACTCAGCAGGCAGCGGGCGGCGGCGTCGAGGCGCGGGAGCGGGGCGAGCTTCATCCGGAAGTAACGCGCGGAGAGCCCCTCGCCGTCCCGGAAATCCAGCTCGCCGTTGTCGTCGGTTCCGGCGAAATAGTTCCGGAGCACCTCGGCGATCGGACCGGACTTCAGGCAATCCGCTTCGTTCCAGTCCGACGCGGTGCAGGTCGACGTGCGAACCATCTG
>DASURT010000264.1:0-5213 GCA_036375515.1 Sphingomicrobium sp. | reverse complement strand
GGCCGCGACAGCGCGAAGCCCGCCTTCGAGCGCAGCGAGCTCTTGAAGGCGTGGCGCAGGAGGTCGGTGACGAAGCGGGCGGTGCCTTCGGCGGTCTTCAGGGCGATATTGCCGGAGAAGCCGTCGGTGACGACGACGTCGACGCTGCCGCGGCTCAGCTGGTCGCCCTCGGTGAAACCGTCGAAGCGCAGCGGAAGATAGTTCGCCTCGCGCAGGAGGCCCGCGGCCTCCTTGAGCTCGTCGGTGCCCTTCAATTCCTCGGTCCCGATGTTGAGCAGCTTCACGCGCGGCTTGGCGATTCCCAGGACCGTGCGGGCATAGGCCGAGCCCATCACCGCGAACTGGACGAGGTTCTGCGCGTCGCATTCGGTGTTGGCGCCGAGATCGAGCATGACCACGTCGGTTTCGCCCAGGGTCGGAAGCAGCGCGGCGAGCGCCGGCCGGTCGATGCCCGGCATGGTGCGGAGCGCGAGCTTCGACATGGCCATCAGCGCGCCCGTGTTGCCGCCGGACAGGGCCGCGTTGGCCACCTGCTCCTTCACCGCGTTGATCGCCATGCCCATCGAGGTCGTGCGGGCCCGGCGGATCGCCTGGCTCGGCTTTTCGCTCGGTTCGATCGCCTCGGGCGAGTGGACGACGGTCACTCCAGACTGCAGGTTTTTGTGGTGTTCGATCTCGGCTTCGACCAGGCGCTCATCGCCATAGATGATGAACTCGAGCGCGGGATCGCGACGGCGCGCGCGCGACGCGCCGGCGATCATCGCGACGGGGCCGGTGTCGCCGCCCATGGCGTCAATGGCGATGCGCGGGCCCTCGGTCATCTGGCCCGGTAAGCTCAGGCCTCGGTCGGGACGATCTCGCGGCCGTTATAATGGCCGCAGGCCGAGCACATGTTGTGCGGCAGCTTGAGCTCGCCGCAATTGGGGCATTCCTGGAACTTGGTCGGAGTCAGCGCGTGATGGCTGCGGCGCATGTTCCGTTTCGACGGCGAAGTTTTTCTCTTGGGGACAGCCATTGCGGCACCTTCAAAATCAATTTTGGCGTCAATAAAAATTGCGACGATCTGCGCCTCATCTCAGCGGGGTCCCTTTGGGGGATAGCCCACGGGCGGCGGCCGGATCGTCGCGAACCGCCGCCGCTATAGCGGAACGGCGCGCGAGCGCAAGCGTCAGGCGGCCGCCAGCGCGGCGTCGCCGACGAAGGGATTGGTCGCCCGCTCGTGGCCGAAGGTCGACATCGGCCCGTGCCCCGGGACGAACGCCGTCTCGTCGCCCATCGGCCACAGCCTCGTCGTGATCGAGCGGATCAGTTGCTCCTGATTGCCGCGCTCGAAGTCCCAGCGCCCGACCGAGCCCTTGAACAAAACGTCGCCGACCAGCGCCAGCTTCGATTGCGGATGATGGAAGACAACGTGGCCCGGCGTGTGGCCGGGACAATGGCGGACTTCGAGGGTCAGCTCGCCGACCGTGACCTCGTCGCCGTCATGAAGCCAGCGCGACGGTTCGAACGGCCTGCCGTCAATGCCGTACTTCCGGCCGTCGGCCTCCAGCCTCGAAATCCAGAACCGATCCTCCTCATGCGGGCCTTCGATCGGCACTCCGAGCTCTTCGGCAAAGATGCCGGCAGAGCCGCAATGATCGATATGGCCGTGGGTCAGCAGAATCTTCTCGACGGTCACGTTCGCCTGGCCCGCGGCGGCCTTGAGGCGGGGCAGGTCGCCGCCGGGATCGACGAAGGCGGCGCGCATCGTCGCCGTGCACCACAGCAGCGTGCAATTCTGCTGCAACGGGGTAACCGGAATGATGGCGGCGCGAAGCGGCGGTTCGCTCATTCGGCCGGAGTCTCGTCGAGCGGCGCCATCGCCGCCGGCTCGTCCTTCATCCGGGCGGCGACGGCTTCTGCCCGGCGCATCGCGCGCAGGATGTTGCCGCCGGCGAGCTTGGCGAGATTTGCGTCCGACCAGCCGCGCCGGATCAGCTCGGCGAACAGGTTGGGGTAGTCCTGGACTCCGGTCAGCCCCTCGGGCGTGTACGGAATGCCATCAAGATCGCCGCCTATCCCGACATGGTCGTAACCCGCCACCTTGGCGATATGCTCAACATTGTCGGCGACGGTGGCGACCGTGACCGCCGGCCTTGGGTGCGCCGCTTCCCAGTCTTTCAGACCCGCCTGCACGGCCGCCGAGCTGTCCCGGTGAAAGACTTTCAGCCGGGCCTCTTCCATGTTCCTCTCGGCGCCCCACTGCCGCACCGCGTCCGAGATGAAATCGGGAACGAAGTTGACCATGACGACGCCGCCGTTCGCGGGCAGAAGGGCAAGCACGTCGTCGGGCACGTTGCGCGGGTGATCGACGAGCGCGCGTGCCGACGAATGCGAAAAGATGACCGGCGCTCGGCTCGCCGCGATCGCATCCTTCATCGTCGCGGGGGAGACGTGGCTCAAGTCCACCAGCATGCCGATCCGGTTCATCTCGTGAACGACGGTCACCCCGAACGGGCTTAGTCCATCATATTCAGGATCGTCGGTCGCGCTGTCCGCCCACTCGGTCGTCTGATTGTGAGTCAGCGTCATGTACCGCGCGCCGAGGTTGTAGAACTGCCGCAGCGCGGCGAGCGAGCCGCCGATCTGCCGCCCGCCCTCGACCCCGATCATCGAGGCCACACGGCCCGCCTTGTGGATTCGGACGACATCGTCGGCGGTCGCCGCGAGTTCGAGGTCCTTGGGGTATGCCTCGATCATCCTGCGGACGAGGTCGATCTCCTGGAGCGTCTCGCGGATCGCGGCGTCGCCGGTGATCGTGCCGTCGATATAGACCGACCAGAATTGCCCGCCGACCCGGCCCTGACGCAGGCGCGCCATGTCGGTCATCAGCGGATGGGGCTGCCGCCGGTCGGTGCCCGCGGCGAGTCCCTCGATGCTTCGCTTGTAATTTTCGGCGAGCTGCTCGGCGATGTCGTTGTGCCCGTCGATCAGCGGCGTGCGCTTGAGGATCCGGTCAATCCTCGCCTGGATCTTGGGATCGATCGGCTGGGCGGTCGCGATGGTCGGCATGAGCGTGAAAGCCGCGGCGAGCAGCAACATATTCCTGAGGGTCATCGGGCAAGTCTTAGGAACAGCATTGCAGTGGCGCAATCGCGCGGGCAATGAGCCAGGCGATGGCCGATCTCGAAGAGACGATGCGTTTCGACCCGGAAGAGGGGATCGACAATCTCGACGAGCATCTCGACCGGCTGAAGAAGGCCGCCGACGCGCAGGGGTTCAAGTTCGACCGCCACGCGGCGCGGAACGAACTCCAGGCGGCGACCTTCGGCAAGAGACGGCCGGCGATCGCGCGGCTCCTGCTTTCGCCGACCGGCGCGATGGCGATCGAGGTGAAGCCCGCCTAATCCCGAGAACTCAGGCAGCAAGCGGGAAGCGCAGGAGCCGGTCGGATACGGGGACCAGCGCCGCGGCGTCGGGTCCGACATGGCCGACGATCTCGGGATGGCGCGCGTCGAGCCCGCCGGTCAGCGAGCCGAACGCGGGCAGGATCAGCTTGGCCGGCGAGGCGACGAAGCACCGCCGCGAGACCAGCCGGCCCCTGAGATGCACCCTGAGCTTCGGGTGGAAGTGGCCGGAAATCTCCGGCCGGGGGTCGCCGCGCACCGCCTCGTGGCGAAGCACGATCCCGCCGACCTGAACTTCGTCCGCGATCCGGCCGCCGCAATGATCGGCGAAACCCGGATCGTGGTTGCCGACGATCCAGGTCCAGTCGAGCTTGTCCGTGAGTTCCGCGAGAAGGGTGCGCGCGCTCGCCGAGAGCCGGTCGCACCCGAATTGGTCGTGGAAGCTGTCGCCGAGGCAGTAGAGGCGGGTTGCTCCGGTCTGATCGACCCCGCGGGCGAGGGCGGTCAGCGTCGCGTGCGAATCATAAGGCGGAAGGAACTGGCCCAGCCTTGCGAACCAACTTGCCTTTTCGAGGTGCAGGTCGGCGACGAGCAGGGCTTGCCGCTCGGGCCAGAACAATGCGCCGTCCGGAGTCGCGAGGAATGTTTCGCCTGCGAACGAAAAGGGGACCATCACTGCCGTCATTGCGAGGAGCGAGGCGACGAAGCAATCCAGAATTTGTGTGGAGCGGCTGGATTGCTTCGCTCCGCTCGCAATGACGCTAGGGCTCCAGCCCCAACACATGATCGCGAAGCGCCCGGGCATCGTGCAGCGCGTTGTGCGGGACCTTGCTATTTTCCGCTGGACTGAACGTCCCGAGTGACAGGAGCCGGAAGGCTGTTTCCGGGAGGACAACCATTTGCCCCGGAGCAAATGTGAGCAATGCGCAGAGAAGTTCTATATCCGTTGGCCAATCCGCGAGAATTTCTGGCGCAGGATCGCCTCCGATGAACATGGCAATGATTGCAGCGGCCTCAGCCCGACCCGATCTCTGAAGCTTCAATTGTTCGGGGACGTGATCGAGAAACGGAATGACGTTTTGCTCGACCCAAGGGTGAATGGCGTCGCTGCACTCAAAGGTGAGATATAGTTCGTCCGGCCCATGCTCCGGCACCAGCGCCAGGCTCAGTATGGCGCCACGAAAACCGTTGTATTCGCAATCCAGGAAGTAGCGCATTTCCCGCCATTAGCCGTCATTGCGACCCCGGCGAAAGCCGGGGGAAGCAATCCAGTCTGGATCGCCACGTCGCCATGCTCCTCGCGATGACGGCTACTGGCGTTGAATGACCGAGCAATCGTCCGTTGGAAGTGCTTTCCCCTTGCGGCAGCGCTCGGCCATCTCGCGGGCGAGGCGGCCGCGCTCCTCCTCCTGCTTCCGAAGTTCGCGGCCGCGCTTCTCGTCCGCCTCCGACTGGCTGGTCGTCGCGGCGTCGACCCCAGCCGACACCACGTTCACCGGCACCTTGACGACGTCCACGGCGGTATCGGCGACGTCGGCGACGATGCAGCCCGACAGAGCGAGCGCGGCCGGACCGAGCAGGAGGATTCGCATGCGCGCATCCTAGATCGTCATCGCTTCGGCGGCGAGCGCTTCGGCCTGCACCAGCAGCGACTCGTCGGCTTCCGCGCCCGGCGGCAGCGCCTCGCGGCCGACGATCACCATGAACGGCACGGCCATCGGCGTGATCCGGTCGGTCTTGACATGGAGCATCGTCGCCGAGGCGCGGTCGACCAGGCGGATGAGACGGCCCAATTCGGTCATCCGCCGCCGCGCGTCGTCCCACGCG
>DASURT010000263.1:0-3474 GCA_036375515.1 Sphingomicrobium sp. | reverse complement strand
CGGGGTCGCCTTCGTCGCGGCGATCCTTCGCGGCGGCTCCGCGCAAGCTATCGCGCTCGCGCCATTCCTTCTCTCGGTCTTCTAGGTCCTGTTGCACCTTGGCGTGTTCCCGCTGCCAGGACTCGCGCGTCTCGACTTCGTCCCTGTAGCGCCGCTTCCACTTGCGGCGGCCGCCGGCGGTCAGGAACATGCCGATCAGCAGGCCGAGCAGGAAGAACAGCCCGGATATCACCCACATGTTCGGGTCTGAGGTGAAGGTCATCTCGAATTCCCCTTGCGGTGGAAGCGTGGCGACTACGCGCGGGCGCGTCGCTGCGTTCCACCGCAAGGAGGATCAGCGATTGATGAAGCTGTCGTTGATCGCGCAGGCCGCCGGACCCAGGATGACGATGAACAGGGTCGGCAGGATGAACAGGATCAGCGGAATGGTCATGATCGCCGGAAGGCGCGCCGCTTTCTCCTCCGCGCGCATCATTCGCGCGTGGCGGAACTCGGCGGAGAGCACGCGCAGGGCGGACGCCAGCGGAGTGCCGTATTTCTCGGTCTGGACCATGGTAGTGACGACCCCGCGCACGGCCTCCAGGTCGACGCGCATGGCGAGGTTCTCGAACGCCTGGCGACGCTCGTTGAGGAAGCCCAGCTCGATCGCGGTCAGGCCCCACTCGTCGCCCAGCTCGGGATAGGCCTTGCCCAACTCCTTCGCGGTCCGGTTGAAGGCCGCGTCGACGGTCAAGCCCGCCTCGGCGCAGATGACCATGAGGTCGAGCGCGTCCGGAAGGCCCTTCTGGATCGCCTTGCTGCGCTTGCTCACCTTGTTCTTGAGCCACAGGTCGGGCGCCTTGTAGCTGCCGACGAGGATGCCGGCGACCGTCATGTACCGCCTCAGACCCGACCAGTCGGGCGCAAAGTCGAGCAGGTACAGCATCACCACGGCGGTGAGCCCGAGCACCACCGGCAGCAGGAAACGCGCGAGAATGATGAAGAACGCGAGGTCCTTGGTGCGGATGCCCGCCTGCATCAGGCGATTCTGCGTCTTCTTCAGCTGGTCGTCCTGGACCATCTTGAAGCTGGTCAGGATGCCGCGGACCTTGTCCGCCGCTTCGCTCTTGTTGGTCAGCTTCTTGCGCTTGTTGGTGGACGCGATGATGCCGGCCTTCAGCTGCTCGCGGCGTTCGTTGAGCGCCTTCACCCGGCGCGCCATCGGGTCGCGGACGGTGGTCGCGGCATAGATCGCGATGAGCACGGCGAAGGTCGCGATCGCGCTGAGGCACGTCGCAATCCAGATGACGTCGAAGCCGAGAAGGGTGGGACCCACGGGCGGCGCAACCTGCATGTTCGTCTATGCCTCCCTTAGATCTCGAAGCTGACCATCTTGGCCATGATGAAACCGCCGATGCTCATCCACACGACGCCGCCAAGGCCGGCGACGATCAGGCGTTCGTCGGTGAAGAAGGTCTGCATGTATTTGGTGTTGATCATGTACACGAGCGTGAACACGACGAACGGCAACGCGCCGACGATGTAGGCGGAGGCCTTCGACTCCGAGCTCATCGCGCGGATCTTGAGCTTCATCTGCGCGCGCTTCCTCAGCACGTCGGCAAGGTTCGACAGGGTCTCGGCGAGGTTGCCGCCGGTCTCGCGCTGGATGGCCAGCGTGATCACGAAGAACTGGAACTCGGCGGTGCCGAGCCGCTCGGCCGTGTCCTGGAGAGCAGCTTCCATCGTGCGCCCGATCTTCATCTTGTCGGACACCGTCCGGAACTCGATCCCGACCGGGCCGGGGATTTCGCCCGCGACGATCCCCAGAGTCTCGGTGATCGGAAGACCCGAACGCAGGCCGCGGACCATCAGCTCGATCGCGTCGGGGAAGTTCGAATTGAACTTGTTGAGCCGCCGCTTGATCAGGAAGCCGATGACGAAGTGCGGGGCACCGACACCCAGGAACAGGCCCAGCAGCAGTGCGAGCAGGAAAGGAGCGCCGCGGAACGTCAGGGCGATCGTGACGAACGACACGATGCCAAAACAAATCATGGCATATTTGGCGAGACTGATGTCCTTGCCCGTCCGCTCGAGCCGCTGGCGCAGAAGCGCCGGCTTGGGGATCAGGGTCGAGGCGTAGCCTTCGATCTTGCTCGCCCGCTCCGACATCATCTTGCGGATCTGCGCCTGCGCGCTTCCCGCCGCGCCTTCGCCGTGGCGTTCCTTGACGAGCTCGATCCGCCGCTTGAGCGACTTGCCGGGGGAGGGGCCGCGCACCGCGACGAAACCCAGGAGGAGCGCCGCGGCGCCGCCGATCATGATGAGCCAAAGAAGCATTCGTGTCTTCGCCTCTCAAACTGGCGGCCGGCGCTCGCGCGCCGACCGAAACCCAAACGGCCTCAGGCGGCTTCCGCCTTCGGCTTGTTCAACATCGCCTTCAGATTATCGACGAGCGACTTGGCTCCGGCAGCTTTGCCTTCGCCAGTCGCTCCCTCCTCCGCGGCGTTGCTGAGCACCATCGTGGACAAGCTGTTGAACGGTGCCGTCATCTTTCCGCCCGCGACTTCCGCCATCGGCTTGCCGAGCTTTGCGGCCTGGGCCGCAACCTTCGCGTCGTTCGGGAATACGACATCGACCGAACGCTCGATCGATTGCTCGAAGTCCTTGCGGCCGATCTCGAGCGCGCCACCCGAAGGAACATTGTTGGCAACGACGATCACCTTCGTCTGCGGGGCATTCGATTTCAGCCACGCGAGGATGCGGATCGTGTCGCGCGTCGCGGCGAGCGTCAGCTCAGACACGACGACGGCGACATGCGCATCGTGCACCAGGTGCGGATGCTGGATCAGCATGTGCCGGGGCAGGTCGAGCACGGTCGACTCGAACGCATTGCGCATTTCTTCCTGAAGCTGGAAGAACGCCGTGCCGTCCGTCACCATCGGCTGGTGGATCGGGGCCTCGGCCGAGAGCACCGAGAGATGCTCGCTCGCGCGGACCATCGCGCGCTCGATGAACAGACCGTCGATTCGGCTCGGATTCTCGATCGCGTCCGTGAGGCCGCGACCAGGCTCGAGATCCAGCGCGAGAGCGCCGGTGCCGAAGTGCACGTCGAGGTCGAGCAGCGCCGTCGAGCGGTGCGCCTTCTCGCCAAGCTGCCAGGCGAGCGAAGTCGCGATGGTGGATGCGCCGACGCCGCCGCGGACGCCGATCACCGCCGCCATCACGTGCGGACGGTCGACCTGGGCTTCGCCGCGCGGACCCGACAGGATCAGCTGGGCATGCGCGAACGTGTCGCGCAGCTGGTCCACCGTGAACGGCTTCAGCAGGTAGTCGTGGATGCCGCTCGCGACCAGGTCACGATACAACCGCACGTCGTTGACGGTGCCGGACGCGATGACGATCGTTCCCGGCTCGCAGACCTCGGCGAGCGCGTTGATGTCGTTGAGCGGATCGGCGGATTCGGAAAGGTCGACGAACAGGATGTTCGGGCTCGCC
>DASURT010000262.1:0-6299 GCA_036375515.1 Sphingomicrobium sp. | reverse complement strand
CGAGCCGCCGCGCGAGGCCCCATCGATTGCCGGTCGCGAGTTGCGCTTTCCCGGAGCGTGCGACGAGCTGGGCGACTGGAGCGAACTCCTCGAAGAAGCGCGGAGTGGCACGGTGCGATTCGAAGGCGGGGAGCTCAGGATTTCGCCCACGCCGGCGATGACCCTGATCGATGTCGACGGCCGGCTCGAGCCCGACGAGCTCGCCGTGCTCGGCGCGTCGCAAGCCGCTCGGGCGATTCGGCGGTTGGACATCGGCGGGTCGATCGGGGTCGATTTGCCGACCGCCGGCAACAGGGCGGCGCGCCAGCGGGCGGCGGCCGCGATCGACGCCGTGCTTTCGCAGCCGTTCGAGCGCACCGCCGTCAACGGTTTCGGATTCGTCCAGATCGTGCGGCCCCGCGCCCGCGCGTCGTTGATCGAGCTGGCGCAGGACCGCGCTCCATTCGAGGCCCGCGCGCTGCTCAGGCGTGCCGCTTTCGAGCCTCCGGGCGCCAAGCGCCTTGTCGCGAATCCGGCCGTGATCGGGATTCTCGAGCTGCGCCCGGAGTGGCTGGCCGCGCTCGCCAGGCAAGTGGGCGGCGGCATCGCCTTGCGGGCCGACGCAGGCCTTCCCATCTCCGGCGGATATGCCGAAGCAGCCTGATCGGCCGAAAGCCTGCCCGATTTGCGGCAAGCCCGAAGTCAAGGAACACGCACCCTTCTGCAGCCGCGGCTGCAAGGATCGCGACCTCCTGAAATGGCTCGGCGAGGGCTATCGCATTCCAGGCCCGCCCGCCGATGAGCGGCATCCCCCTGACAGGGTGGACAGCGATAGAGACGAAAGCTAGGGAGCCGGCTCGCTTCTCCGGGTCACCGGTTCCGACGCGAATGCCCAGGTAGCTCAGTTGGTAGAGCACGTGACTGAAAATCACGGTGTCGGTGGTTCGATTCCGCCCCTGGGCACCATTATCCGCGGCGGCCACGCGGATTACACTTGGAATTCAGCTCTTAACACCGGTTAGAACTCGCGCGAGGCGAGGCCCTCTATCGCCGCGATTTGTTGTATCGTTGCTACACCGAGTCACGAAAGCGACATTTGGGAGGCCACTGGCCTTGTCCTTGCGGTCTGGCGGCGCAAGAAAGCGGCGGATGCGCGCGGCTGCGCGCTGCCAAATGGGGAGCTATGATGAAAACCAAACTGCGCCAGCAGCTGCTCGCGTCGACTCTGATGGTCGGCGCTTTTGCTTATTGCACGCCCGCACTCGCTCAAGATCAGACGACGCCTGATCCGGCGGCTCAGCCGCCGACCGGCCCGGCCGAGGCGCAGCCCGCTCCATCGATCGCCCAGGCCGCGCCCGTCGCGCAAGCCGGCGACATCATCATCACCGGCTCGCGCATTCCGCAGCCGAATCTCGAATCCGCGGCGCCCGTCACGGTCGTCTCCGACCAGGACGTCAAGCTGTCCGGCGCGACCCGCATCGAGGACGTGCTCAACCAGCTGCCGTCGGTCGGCGCCGCGCAGGCGTCGGGCCAGTCAAATGGAGCGACCGGCACCGCGGAAATCGACCTTCGCTACCTGGGATCGAAGCGCAGCCTCGCACTGGTCAACGGCCGCCGCATGATTCCGGGCGACCCGGCCGGAACGACCCAGGCCGCCGACGTCAACTTCATCCCGGCCGCGCTCGTGAAGCGAGTCGAAGTCCTCACGGGCGGCGCCTCCTCGGTCTATGGCGCCGACGCGGTCGCGGGTGTCGTCAACTTCATCCTCGACACGACGTTTCAAGGCGTCCGCTTCGACGGCAACTGGAGCAAGTGGCAGCACACCCAGGACAATCCGAGCGTCAGCGGCGGACTCCACATGAGCGACATCCTCAATGCCAAGGATTACCCAATCCCCGGCAATGCGTGGGACGGCCAGCAAATCGACGGGACCGTGACTATCGGTTCGGGCTTTGACGACGGCCGCGGCCACGCTGTGGCCTATTTCGGCTACCGCAAGGTCAAGCCGATCCTTCAGGGCGACCGCGACTACAGCGCCTGCGTCATCCAGAATACGCGGGGCGGCGTGCCCACCTGCGGCGGCTCGGCCACGGCGAACCCGGGTAACATCTTCCTGTTCACGCATCTGGACGCAACGACCTCGACGACCGCGGCTCTGGGACCAGGAACGATCACCTTCGGCGCCGGTCCGAATATCTTCAACTTCGGACCGCTGAATTACTACCAGCGCCCGGACGAGCGCTATGTCGCCGGCGCGTTCGCGGATTACGAGATCACGCCCGCGATCAAGCCGTATCTCGAGTTCATGTTCATGGACGACCGGACGCTGGCGCAGATCGCGCCGTCGGGCGACTTCTTCAACACGACGTCGTTCAACTGCGACAACCCACTGATGTCGACGGCACCAGGGTCAGCCCCGCTCCCCGACCCGGACGGGCCGGGGCCGCTGACCGCCAATCCGAACGCTAGTGTGTTCGACGTAGTCTGCGGCGCTCCCAACCTCGTTACGGGCTTTATCGGCACCTTCCCCGTCGCCGCTGGCGCGCCGTACAATACGGCGGAAAACGGTGTCGGCAGCCTCATCCCGATCAATTTCATCAATCCCGTGCCTGGCGCCGCGAACGCGACGTTCCAACGCGGCTTCGGCTTCCTCGCCCGCCGCAACACCGAGGGTGGACCGCGTATCGCCGATTTGAAGCACACCGCCTATCGCGGCGTGCTCGGCTCGCGCGGCGACCTCAGCAGCGCATGGTCGTACGATGCGTCGTTCCAGTACGGCAAGGTCGATTATGCCCAAGTCTATAAAAACGAATTTTCGCAGGCTCGCCTGAATAGGGCGATCGACGTTGTCGTTGACCCGCGCGCCACGGTCGCTGGCCAACCGAATCCGACCTTCGGCCAGCCGGTCTGCCGTTCGGTCCTGACCAACGAAGACCCGAACTGCGTGCCCTATGACGTGTTCGGAGTGAACGGCCCGTCAGACGCCGCGATCAACTATCTGAACGTCTCCGGCCTGATCATAGGCCAGACGTCCGAGCAAATCGCCAACCTGAACTTCACCGGTGACTTGGGCGAGATGGGAGTCAAGCTGCCGTGGGCCGAAAGTGGCATCGCCGTAAACGTCGGCACCGAATACCGCCGGGAATCGCTCGAGCTGAATCCCGACGAACTGTTCCAGGCCGGGGATCTCACGGGCCAAGGCGCACCGACGCTTCCAGTCAGTGGCAACTTCCGCGTCTACGAACTCTTCGCGGAAACGCAGATCCCGATCGTGGAGCATGGATTCGTCGACGAGCTCACGCTTGCGGCGGGCTACCGCAAGTCGTGGTACAAGACCCATGACGACCGGACGGGTTTCGGCCGAAAATACGACACCGACACGTACAAGATCTCGGTCGAGCTGGCGCCGATCAGAGACATCCGCCTCCGCGGCTCCTACAATCGGGCGGTCCGCGCGCCGAACATCCAGGAGTTGTTCGCTCCTCAGTTCGTCGGATTGGACGGCAGCAAGGACCCATGCGCGGGAATCGGACCGATGACGGCAACCGATTTTGGGTGCATCGCGTCGGGGCTGCCGCTGGGGCAAGGCACACCAGCCAACCCAGCCGGCCAGTATAACGGCCTCCTCGGCGGCGTCCCGACTCTCAACCCGGAGAAGGGAACGACCAAGACGGCCGGCGTGGTGCTCCAGCCGCGCTTCCTGCCTCGATTCGCCTTGACGATCGACTATTGGAACATCGATCTCAAGCACGCGATCCAAGGCTTCGGCGCGGACGCGATCATCACCGCCTGCGTCAACCAGTCGACCGCGACGTTCGTGTCGCCAGCCTGTGCCTTGGTCAACCGCAGCCCGGCGGGGTCGCTCTGGCTGACGCCGGACGGCTTCGTCATCGATACGCCGAACAACGATGGCAGGATCCGCACCGACGGCTGGGATATCAATACCACGTACAGTCGGCGGATGGGCTTCCTCGGCAATGTCTCGGCGAGCTTTAACGGAACCTGGGTACACAAGTACAAGGTCGATAACGGCCTGACCCAGGAATATGACTGCGCCGGCCTCTACGGCCCCGTTTGCAGCAGCTCGATCGTTGCGAGCTCGGCGCCGATACCGAAGTGGCGGCACAAGGCTCGCATCGGTTTCGACTTGCCGTTTGGACTTGGGCTTACGACCACGTGGCGTTACGTCGGCAAGGTCAAGGCGGAAACGCTGGAAGACAATGAGACGCTTCACGGCGATTTCAACTTCGATCCGACGCTCCACGTCAAGGCGCAGAGCTACTTCGACCTGGCGGCTACCTATACGCTGCTGAATCGAGTCAATTTGCGCGCGGGCGTGAACAATATCTTCGACAACGATCCGCCGTTGGTCACGAGCGGCAGCGGCAGCCGCGAGGGTTCCAACCTCTGCCCGACCGGGCCGTGCAACGGCAACACCTATCCGGGTACCTGGGATGCACTGGGCAGGCTGTTCTGGGTCGGCGCGACGATCGACTTCACGCCTCGGAAGGCCGTACCGCCGCCTCCGCCTCCGCCTCCGCCTCCGCCTCCGCCACCGGCCGCTCCGGCGACGATCACCTGCCCCGACGGGCTCGTGATCCTGGCGAACCAGAGCTGCCCGGCTCTTCCGCCGCCGCCGCCGCCGCCACCACCGGCGCCCGAGCGCGGCCACTAAGAAGTTCGTTTGGCCAACTGGGGCGGCAGGTCTTCGGACTTGCCGCCCTTTTTCTTTGAACCCGCATGGCCTTGATAAGGCTGTCAAGCTTCGGCGACTGCGCTAGAACTCTCGAATGACCGCCGTTGCCGCTCTGGACGACCGGACCGCGTCCGCCATCCGCGAAGCGATGCTCGCCGCCCGCGCCGGGCGAATCCACGACGCAATCAAGATTGGCAAGCGTGCGCTCGCCGCCGGCGGCGACAGCGCTGCGTTGAACGCGATGATCGGCACCCTGCAATGCCGTTCCGGCGATGTCGAAGCCGGAGTTCGACATCTCGCCGTAGCTCACCGGGAGCGGGCGGACGACGTCGTGATCGCCAACAACCTGGTGACGGCGCTTTCACAGCTCGGACGTGATCGGGAGGCTCTCGACCTTATCACCGAGGATCTGGCGCGCAACGACCGCAGCCTGCAGTTGCTTCGAGCACGCGCGTTCCTGGCCCAGCAGCTGGAGGAATTCGGCACGGCGCTGAAGGCGTATGAACAGGTCGTCGCGGCCGCGCCCGACGATTGGGAGAGTTGGAACAATCTCGGCAACGCGCGCCGCGCGATGGAAGATTATGAAGGCGCGGTCGAAGCTCTTCGGCGATCGGTGGAGATCAATCCGCGGTCTGCGCCGTCGCGTTTCAATTACGCGACCGCGCTCGACTATGCCGGAAAATTCGATGAAGCCGAGCAAGAGCTTCGTCGCATGGCAGCCGATTTCCCGAGTGACGAGAAGCCGCTGCGCGAGCTGTTTGCGATGCTCAAGCGTCAGTACCGGGACGAGGAAGCCGGCGAAGCGATCGAGGAGGCCGTGCGGCGCGCACCGAACGATCTTGAACTCGTGCTTGGCCTCGCAAGCCACCGCCTGGCGCGGCACCGTCACACTGCAGCAGAAGAGGCGTATCGGAAAGCGATCGCCATTGACCCGGGAAATACGCTCGGCTTCCTTGGAATCGCCACCGTGCTCGACCAGACCAACCGCACCGATGAGCTTTCAGCCCTGGTCGAGGAGGCGGAACTGGCGAACGTTAGTCCTGCCGGGCTAAGCTTCGTCAGGGCCTTCGATCACCGGCGAGCCAAGCGCTACGCCGAGGGGGTCGAAGCGCTGAGCCACGTGCCTGACGAGCTCGAGACGGCGCGAAGGCAGCAGCTGCTCGGTCAACTTCTCGAAGGCACGGGCGATTATGACGCCGCATTCACCGCATTTCAGCGGATGAACGCGATCACTGCCGAAGACCCGTCCGAACCTGATAAACGCAGCCTCGCGTACCGGGATACGATTCGCCGTCAATCCGAAAGGCTGACACCCAAGTGGGCAAGCTCATGGAAGGCAGCGAGGGTCGACGATCGCCCGTCTCCCGCATTCCTGGTTGGCTTTCCCCGGTCGGGGACGACTCTCCTCGACACGATTTTGATGAGTCACCCTTCTACGGAAGTGCTCGAGGAAGAGCCGACCCTCGTGCGAGCGACGGAGGCATTGGGCGGTTTTGAAGCCATCGCCGATGCCGACGATGAGGACATCAAGCGGGCACGTGACGCCTACTTCGATACGGCGCGCGCGCTGACGCCGCTGGAGCCGGGCAAGCTCCTGGTCGACAAAAACCCCCTGTCGATGAAC
>DASURT010000261.1:0-31082 GCA_036375515.1 Sphingomicrobium sp. | reverse complement strand
CGCCGGCGGAAGCCGGCCGCCACGAATGTTCACCTGGATCGCCGGATAGAGCAATCTGGGCGTGCAAAGCGTCTTGTCGCGAGCCTCGCGCATGGCGACGAATTCCTCTTCGGAAATGCCGCCGCCGACGTGGATGTTGCGATCGAGCTCCTCGCCAACGCTCGTTTCCCAGTCGAACCGGTCGCGGCCCGGCGCCTTGTAGTCGTGGCACAGGAACAGTCGTGTTTCGCGGGGCAGCGATAGAATTCGATGGATCGAGCGATAGAGCTGCCGCGCGTCCCCTCCCGGGAAATCGCAGCGCGCCGTGCCATAGTCCGGCATGAACAGCGTATCACCGACGAACACGGCATCACCGATGCGGTAGCTGATGCAGGCCGGGGTGTGGCCCGGGGTCGCCATCACTTCGACGCTCAATGACCCCAGCGGAAACAGGTCGCCATCCTTGAACAGCCGGTCAAAGTCCGCCGCGTCCGGCTTGATGTCGGTCGCACCGAAGACGGGACCGAAGGCCATCTGCACCTGAACGATGTCGGCACCGATTCCGACTTTCGCGCCGGTCCGTTGTCTCAAATAGCCGGCAGCCGAGAGGTGGTCGGCGTGGGCGTGGGTCTCCAGGATCCATTCGATGCGGAGCCCTCGAGCGCCTGCGGCGGCGGCGATCTCGTCAGCTGATTCGGTCGAAACGACCGCGCTTGCCGGATCGAAGTCCAGGACCGCGTCAATGATCGCAGCGGCCTTGGTGTCCGGGTCGGCGACGAGATAGCTGACGCTGTTCGTCGCCTCGTCGAAAAAGGCGGTGATGTCGGGTGCCGAACTCACACAGCTCATCTACCCGGCTTTCGGGAAGTTTGGCGAGCCGAAACAATTGCGGCCGCTTGGATGCTCCTCCGACCGATCACCGGCGCTAGCGTCCGGCCCGTCGTCCTTCCGGCCCGCCGCCGTCGCCGTTTTCGATCTCGGAATCGTTCTGCGCAATCTCGGCGGGGTTGAGGCCCGGGCGGGCATGGAGCTCTAGCCAGTCGCGGAACGGCAGGTGATAGATCATGTCCATCACCTCGAACTCGAGGCCCCCCGGCTGGTTGGTGTTGCTGTTCCACAGGGCCACGACGCCGCTCTTCTTTTGGGGATCGAACAGGATCAGCGAGCGGTAGCCGTTGATTCCGCCGCGATGTCCGATGATCCGGTGGCCGGAATAATCGTAGCTGCGCCACCCGTAGCCGTACCAGGCGGTGCCGAGCCGTTCGAGGAATTTGCGCAGTCGCCCTCGCTCCGTCGGAGTGACGACATAAGGCGCGTGGATCGTGTCGAGCACGTGCGCATCGAGCACGTCGGGCATCTCGCCCATTTGCGCGACCATCCACAGCGCCATGTCCTTGATGTTGCTGTTGACGCCGCCCGCGCCCGGCACTTTGTAATAGGTGTCGACCATCGGCAGCGGCCGCTTGCCGACGCCGTGCGGCCGGGCCCAGCTGCGGCTCGCCTCCAGCCCCGCGAGCGACACGCTCCCGCTGGTCATTCCGATCGGGTTGAACAAAGTGGATTTGACCGCCTGCTCGTACGGCATTCGAGTGATGCGGCTGACCATCTCGCTCGACGCGTCATAGGCGACGTTCTGGTACGACCAGCAGGTCCCGGGCGGACAGGTCTGGCTCAGTTCGGCTAGCGTTCGCCGGAGAAAACTCGGGTCCTGCCCCTCCTCCAGCTTGTTGTCGTAGGCGTTGCGGTAGAGTCCGAGCCGGTGCGAGAGCAGGTCGCCGACCGTCGCTCGATATTCATTGCCGGCGGGGAGTTTCAGGTCGGGCGCGTAATTGGCGACCGGCGCGTCGAACTGGATCTTCTTCTGTTCGGCGAGCTTGGCAACCATGGTCGCGGCGACGCCCTTTGACACCGAAGCCCAGCGGAACACGGTGTCCGGAGTGACCGGCTCGCCCGAGCCCGCGAGAGTCTCGCCGTACCCGCGAAGGAACGTGATCCGGCCGTTCTCGACCACTCCGACGGCCAGGCCGACCATCTGCGGCCTGGTCATCAGCTTTTGGATCCGCCGGTCGAGCTGCGCATAATCGACGTCGCGGCGGGCGGCGGTCGAAAGCGAGGCGAGCTTGATATGGGTTGCCGCGACCTTGCCGGATTGCCGGGCGGCGCTCTCGGGCCGTGTCGCGAACAATGCGGCGCCCATCAATAACGCAAGCGCGCCAACCGCGATCTTGACCGTGGTCTCCAAGAGCCTCTCCTCCCCGCCCTCATGTCCTGTCTGACAAGCAGGACGCGCACCCTCAACGCCACCTGGACGGCAGTGCGACGAGACGATTCAATCGTGCGACCAGTCGTGCTTCTGGCCTTCAACGCACGGCTCGCCTAAAGCGCCGCACAATATGCAATTCCTGAAGACCTTGTTCTGGGTCCTGCTGGCGGTCATCGCCGTTCTGTTCGCCACGCGCAACTGGGCTGACGTGACGCTGAACCTGTGGGGCGACATCCAGGCCGACATCAAGATTCCGCTGCTGTTCCTGATCGCTTTCCTCCTCGGCTTCCTGGCGACCTGGCTGATCATGCGGGCGCGGCTTTGGTCGCTCAACCGGCGGATCGAGGCCCTCGACAGGCAGCGGATCGCGCCCGTCGCGGCCGCGCCGGCGGCCGAGGAACCGGAACCGGTCACATGAACCCGATCTTCGTCGCCCTCGATACGCCCGACGTTCACCGGGCGGCCGCCATCGCGCGCAAGGTGCTTGGCACTGCCGGGGGAGTGAAGCTCGGCCTCGAATTCTTCTGCGCCAATGGTCACGAAGGCGTGCTGCGCGTCGCGGAGCACGAACTGCCGATCTTCCTCGACCTCAAGCTCCACGACATTCCCAACACGGTTGCCAGGGCGGTCCAGGCGATCGCTCCACTCGAGCCCGCGATCCTCACGGTCCACTCCGCCGGCGGGCGGGCGATGATGGCAGCCGCCAGGGAGGCCGCCCCACCACAGACGAAGGTCGTGGCCGTCACCGTGCTGACGAGCCTCGATCGGGGCGATCTCGAATCAACCGGCATCCGCGGCTCTCCGGCGGAGCAGGTCGAGCGCCTCGCCGAGCTTGCCCGCGAGGCCGGGCTCGACGGGATCGTCTGCTCGGGCGCGGAGGTCGCCGCGGCGAGCGCCAGATGGCCCGAAGGCTTTTTCGTCGTCCCTGGCGTCCGGCCCGCAGGCGGCGATGCCGCCGACCAAAAGAGGGTCGTCACCCCACGCCGGGCGCTCGACGACGGCGCCTCGGTCCTGGTCATCGGGCGCCCGATCACCGAAGCCGGCGATCCAGCGCTCGCGATCGGCGAGATCGCCGCGAGCTTGAAGAAAGAGGTCATCGAATGAGTTGGCTGAGCCGGGTCCGAAGCGGGATTCCGTTCCTGCCCAAGCGCCAGACCGCCGAGAGCCTCTGGCACAAGTGCGGCAAGTGCGGGACGATGGTGTTCGTCAAGGAGTGGGAGGAGAATTACAGCGTCTGCCCGCGCTGCGATTTCCACGACCGCATCGGGCCCAAGAAACGCTTCGAACAATTGTTCGACGCCGCCGAATACGAGCTTCTGCCCGCTCCGGAGGTTCGCGAAGACCCGCTGCGCTTCAAGGACACCAAGCGTTACACCGAACGGTTGAAGGCCGCTCGCGCCAAGACGGACGAGCGCGACGCCCTGCTCAACGCTCGCGGGAGAATCGACGGGCACAAGGTGGTCGTCGGGGTCCAGGATTTCGCGTTCATGGGGGGCTCGATGGGCATCGCCCTGGGAGCGGCTCTCCTCGCCGGAGTCCGCGCGGCGATCGCCGACCGTGCCCCCTACATCATCTTCACCGCTTCCGGCGGGGCGCGGATGCAGGAAGCGATTCTGTCCTTGATGCAGCTGCCGAGGACAACGGTTGCATTGAGCGAGCTCAAGGAAGCCGGCCTGCCCTATATCGTGGTGCTGACCGATCCGACGACGGGCGGGGTCACGGCATCCTACGCGATGCTCGGCGACGTCCAGCTCGCCGAGCCCGGGGCGTTGATCGGCTTCGCCGGCCAGCGCGTGATCGAGCAGACGATCCGTGAGAAATTGCCGGAAGGATTTCAGCGGGCCGAGTATCTGTTGGAGCACGGCATGATCGACATGGTCGTCCCGCGCGGCGAGCTCAGGGAGAAGCTCGCGCTCCTCATCTCCTATCTCGCCCCGGAGGCGAAGAAGGCGGCCTGATGGCCGACTTCGCGCGCTCGGCGCATCCCGACGTCCAGGCCCAGCTCGACCGGCTGTCGATGCTCTCGCCGGCGGGGGATCGGCTGGGCCTCGAACGCATCGCCGAATTGCTCGAACGGCTCGGACGGCCGCAGGACCGGCTTCCACTCATATTTCATGTTGCGGGCACCAACGGGAAAGGTTCGACCTGTGCCTTCCTTCGCGCGGCGCTGGAGGCCTCCGGGCACAAGGCCCATGCGTTCACCAGCCCACATCTCGTCCGTTTCAACGAACGGGTCCGCATCGCCGGACGGCTGATCGAGGACGAGCCGCTCGCGGCGCTCCTGACCGAGGTTCTCGATTCCAGCACGGGAATTGAACCCAGCTTCTTCGAGGTCGCGACAGCCGTGGCGATCCTCGCTTTCGCCCAGACTCCCGCGGACGCCTGCATCCTGGAAGTCGGCCTCGGCGGGCGGCTCGACGCGACCAACGTCGTCGAGCGGCCGCTGGTCACCGGGATCGCCAGCCTCGCGCTCGACCACCAGCTTTTCCTGGGCAACCGCCTGCCCGGCATCGCGGCCGAAAAAGCGGGCATCGCCAAGCCCGGCGTTCCGCTCGTGACGCAGCTTTATCCGCCCCGGATCAGCGCCCGCATCTGGCAGGCGGCGCGCGACACGGGTGCGCTGTGGCTTCCCCGCGGCGGTCGTTGGCATGCGTCGGTCCGGCAGGGCAAGCTGAGCTACCGCGACGAGGCTGGGACGCTCGACTTGCCGCTCCCTCGCCTTCCGGGCAAGCACCAGGCGATGAATGCGGCGCTCGCGGTCGCCATGCTCCGCCATCAAGGCGCGCTCGACGTGCCGGAAAGCGCACTCCACAAGGCGATGGGAGAGGTCGACTGGCCGGCGCGCATGCAGAGACTGGTGGAAGGGCCGCTCCCGCGCCTGCTGCCGGATGGAAGCGAACTGTGGCTCGACGGCGGCCACAACCCCTCGGGCGCGCGGGCGATCGCGGAGGTTGTCCAGCTTCGCTTCAACGACGACCTGCCGCTGGTCCTGATCTTCGCCAGCCTTGGCAGCAAAGACCCCAAGGGCACGTTGTCGCCCTTTCGCGGGCTCGCTGCCCAGGTGCTGACGCTTCCGGTTTGCGACCACGATTATCGCGACCCGCGGGAGCTGGCGGAGCTCGCACGGTCGCTCGGCTTTCGCGCCGAAGCTCGTCGCACGATCGAGGACGCGCTGACCGCCGTTCGCGCGAAGGCGCGCGTTCTGATCTTCGGCTCGCTCTACCTCGCGGGCGAGGTCCTCGCAGCGAACGATCAGACGCCGGACTAGGCTTTGGCCGGCTGGTCCGCGGTCACGTCGCCGCTGCCCGTCGTGCCCGCGGTCCCGATCGACGCATCCACCAGTCCGGTGCGCATCATGATCCAGAACAGGATGATGCCCGGCAATGCGAGCACGGTCGTCAACAGATAGAAGTACACATAACCGATCGCGTCGATCAGTGCGCCCGCGGTGGTCCCGGTGAGGAAGCGCCCCACGATGCTCGCCGCCGCCGAGATCAATGCATATTGGGCCGCCGTGAACCTCAAGTCGCAAAGCGCCGAGAAATAAGCGACGACGCACACGCCGCCGATCCCGCTCGCAATATTCTCGAAGCCGATGGCGCCGGCCATTCCGATGTTGCTGTGGCCGCTCGCCGCCAGCAGCGCGAAGCTGAAGTTCGACACGGCCATCAGGATGAGGCTGATCAGAACCGAGCGCTTCATCCCCAGCTTCGAATAGAGCACGCCGCCGATGAAGATGCCGACGAGGTACGCCCAGAAGCCGACTCCGACGTCGTAAAGCGCGATCTCGTCATTGGAGAAATGAAGATCGTCGAAGAGCAGCCGGAAGGTAAGGTTGGCGAGCGTGTCGCCGATCTTGTGGAGGAGGATGAACAGCAGCACGAGCCAAGCTCCGCTGCGCTGGAAGAACTCCACGAAGGGCCTCCAGACCGCCGCGATCGTGCGCGCCACACCCTTCTTCCCGGCCGGTTCCCGGTGCCGCCTGGGTTCGCCCATGACGAGTGCAGTCAGCATTGCCGGGATCGCGAGCGCGGCGCAGGTCAGATAGGCCGCTTCCCAGCTCGACCTCGCGGCGACCACGAGCGCGATCGCGCCGGCGCCCGCCGAACCGATGCGCCAGCCATATTGGGACATTCCCGAGCCGACGCCGAGCTGCCGCGGCTCGAGCAACTCTATTCGGTATGCGTCGATCACGATGTCGAAGCTGGCACCGGCGATTCCGACGAGGATCGCGGCGGTCACGACCGACTCGATGCTCGCGGCCGGATCGACCAGGGCGAGGTTGACCACCGCGGCGATCACCAGCGTGCCGGTCACCAGCATCCACGACACGCGCTGCCCGAGACGGCCGAGGACCGGGAGCCGCACGCCGTCCATGATCCACGCCCAGAGGAATTTGAAGTTGTAGGCAAGGAACACGAGCGTGAACGCGGTGATGGTCGACTTGTCGATCCCGTCCTGCTTGAGGCGGGTCGTCAGCGTCGCGCCGATCATCGCATAGGGGAAGCCCGACGAGATCCCGAGGAACAAGGCGGCCAGCGGGGCGGCTTCGGTATAGGGTCTCACCCCGGCCGGCAGGACGCTCCGCCAGCCGCCCGATTGATCCGCCGCAGTCGCCATATGCCCTCCCCTCGCCGGTCCGGGGGGCGATCCTAGCAGCGCCTCGCCGGCTGGCTAGTGCCGGCTTATTTCCGTTCGTCTTCGAGAATGAACAGCTCGAGGCCCCTCAGTGGCTTGACCTTTTCGCCCTGGAGGTGACGGTCGACGATGTCGATCGCGAGCCGAAGGCGCCGCTCGGTATAAGGCTTCAGGATACAGCCGACCGCATGGTGCGGCGGACCCGGCGGCTGATGGCCTGTCGCGAGCAGGGTCGGAACCCCCTTTGCCCGCGCGCTCCTCGCAAGTTCGGGGCCGCGGTCCTTGCCGTGCAGGCGCACATCCGCGATGACCAGGTGGACGACCTCCTGCTCGAGCTTCTCGATCGCCTGATCGAAATCGTCGACCGTTCCCACGACCTCGTATCCGAAGTCGGCGAGCATCGTTTCGGTGTCGAACGCCGTCAGGGGCTCGTCCTCGACGATAAGGATCCGCTTGACGACGCGCTTGCGCCTACCGAACAGCATCGAGACCCCGACCAATGACCATGACCCCGAAACAAACGACGCGGCGTGGCGTGCCGCAGTCCGACAGCAACCGCCGCACTGTGCTCCCAAGACCGCGAAACGGCAATGTCGAGGCGCAGCGGATCGCCAAGCTCCTCGCTCGCGCGGGAGTCGCCTCGCGCCGTGAGGTCGAACGGATGATCGCCGACGGCCGGATCGCACTCCATGGCGAAAAGATCACGACTCCGGCGACCCTGCTCGAGGATCTCAACGGCGTCACGGTGGACGGAAGGCCGGTGCGGCCGGCTGCGGCCACTCGCCTCTTCCGCTTCTACAAGCCGCAAGGAACGATCACCGCCGAACGCGACCCAAGGGGCCGAGCGACCATCTACGACCTTTTGCCAAAGGATCTGCCGCGGCTCATGCCGGTCGGCCGCCTCGACTACATGACCGAAGGCCTGCTGCTCCTCACCAACGACGGTGAGCTGAAGCGCCAGCTCGAGCTCCCCAGGTCCGGCGTTGTCCGCACCTATCGCGCCCGCGCGTTCGGCCATGTGACGCAGGACCAGCTCGAACGGCTGGCGGAAGGGATCACAATCGCGGGCATCCACTACGGCTCGATCAACGCCAATCTCGAACGGCGGACCGGCCGCAATGCGTGGATCGAAATGAGCCTGGCCGAGGGCAAGAACCGCGAAGTGCGGCGCATCCTCGAGCATCTGGGCCTGCAGGTGTCGCGGTTGATCCGTACCGCTTACGGCCCGTTCGCGCTGGCGGGGCTGGAGCCGGGCGGCGTCGAGGAAGTCGATGCGGCGGCGATCGAAGCGTTCCGCAAGACCCTCACATGAGGATCATCGCCGGCGAGTGGCGCGGGCGCCCGATCGAGGCGCCGCCAGGGCGCGGCACTCGACCGACCGCGGACCGGGCCCGCGAGACCTTGTTCTCGATGCTCGCGAGCCGGCTAGGCTCGTTCGCGGACCTTCGGGTCGCGGACCTGTTCGCGGGAAGCGGAGCGCTCGGCTTCGAGGCATTGTCGCGCGGCGCCGCGCACGCGACCTTTGTCGAGAATGACCCCAATGCCGCTGCCGCCATCCGGCGCAATGCGGCGAAGCTGGCCGCTGAAGATCGCGTCAGGATTCTCGGCGGATCGGCGCTTGCCCTGCCACGGTCGGAGCCGTTCGACCTGGTCTTCGCGGACCCGCCCTACGAACCGGGGTCCGGCACCGCGGTCGTCGCCGCGGTTGCGACCGCCGACTGGCTGGCTCCCGGCGGATGGATGAGCGTGGAGACCAGCGGCGGCGACGAGGTCGATCCCGGCGCGCTTACGATCGAGGCCACCCGGATCGTCGGGCGGGCCCGCATTACGCTTTTGCGCCGGCCTTAGACGCTTTCGACGCCTTGCGGATCTCGTCGATCTCGGTGCCGAGCCGCCGACCCACTGCCGCAGCCGCCGCCTTGCCCGCTTCCTTCACGGCGCGGCCCGCGCGGTTAGTCCCGCTGCTCCCGCCGCGATGGCTGAACCCATGCTCGGCGAGCGACGCGAGAGCGGCGGTCGCCGCCACTGCGACCAGCTCGGCGACCAGGGGACTCTGGAGCAGCTTGACGAAGGCCTCTCCCATGTCCGGGGAGCCGCCGCGATCGCGCGACCTCTCCGGCCCTTTCACCTTCGCGACGGCCTTCTTGCGCGCCTTCGACTTGCCGCCAACCTTTGCGGTCGCTTTCTTCGCCATCGGAGTCTCCTGTTCTCGGTTAGCGGTTCAACTTTCGCCCGGTCGCCCGTATCCTCGACTGGCCGTCGATCCGCGTCAACTGCATTAGTGTATTGACACTATAATACACTAATCGTAGATTGCGAGGTCCCCAACGGGAGGACAGGAATGTACAGCCAGCAAGAGCTCGACGACGCCGTCGCCTCCGGCGTGATGACCGCCGAAGCCGCCGACGCCCTTCGCGCGCATATCGAGCGCCAGCGCTCGACCGCGATCCCCGATGAAGAGCAGTTCCGGCTCATCACCGGGTTCAACGACATTTTCGTCTCGATCGCGGCCGCGATCCTGATGTTCGCCCTGGGCTGGATCGGCCAGTCGATCGGTCAGTCCGCCGGACTGATCATCGACACCGACGGACCCTCGCCGATTGCTCCGCTCGCCGTTGCGGCGACGGCCTGGCCGCTGGCGATGTTCTTCACAGCCAGACGCAGGATGGCGCTCCCTTCGATCCTGCTTTTGCTCGCATTTGTCGGCGGAATCTTCGCGACCGCGCTCTTCTCCTTCGTCCTTGCGCTCGGCCCCGACAATTTCGACAACAATCCGCAACTCGGCGGCGTGGTCGCCGCCGTCTCCGCCGCAATCGCCAGCGGAGCGGCGTGGCTTCACTGGAGGCGCTTCCACGTGCCGATCACCGTCGCCGCGGGTGCCGGCTCGGTCGCTGCGATTGCCGTCGGTCTGCTCGTCGCGGCCCTCGGGCAAAACGTAGAGCAGGCGAAGGATGTCATCCTGGGTTTCGTCCTCCTGCTCGGCGTCGGCATGTTCCTCTTCGCCATGTGGTGGGACGCGTCCGATCGCGCGCGCATCACCCGCCGCTCCGATGTCGCTTTCTGGCTGCACCTGCTGGCCGCCCCGATGATCGTGCACCCGGTATTCACCCTGCTGGGCCTCACCGGTGGGCATATCAGCATTGCCGAAGGACTGGCCGTGATCGCGCTTTACGTGGTCCTCGGGATCACCGCCTTGGCGGCCGACCGCCGCGCATTGCTGGTGTCCGCACTGGCCTATGTGCTGTTCGCCATGCAGCAGCTGTTCAAGGAGTTCGGCGCGGTCGAGCTCAATATCGCGCTGACCGCGCTGGTGATCGGCTCGGCCCTTCTGCTGCTGTCGGCTTTCTGGCACCAGGCGCGCGGAGCGATCGTTCGGCCATTGCCCGAGAATCTCCGCAATCGGCTCCCGATCCTGGATCGGGTTGGAGTGGCGGCTAGCCAACCAGCCGCATGAGCCGTCGCTCGAGCGGGGCCAGCACGGGCGAGAGTCCATGGCCCCGCTTGAGAATGGCTCCATGCTCGCCCACCAATGCAAACGCCCCCTGCTTCAGCCGGAGCTCGGGGCGTTTCTCAATGCGGACTTCAGGGCGCTCGGACGAGCGGCGATAGGCGGCAAACACCGCGACATCGGGATCGATCCGAAGCGCGTAATCGCGCCAGTGACCGGCAGCCACCATCCGGCCGTAGAGGTCCAGGATCCGGGTAAGCTCGAGACGGTCGAAGCTGGCGATCGGGCGCCGGTCCCAATGTCTCGGGAACGGCGCGATGACGCTCAAGCGCTCTTGGCCTTCGGCTGCGGCTGACGCGCGGTTTTCAGCACCGCGACCTCCTTTCGCAGCTCATCGATTTCGCGCTCCATTTCGGAAAGCCGGACCCTGACGGGATCGCAATCTTCGCCGCACGGAGTGCCGTAGGGCACGAAGCCTGGGCTGTAGTGCACCGTGTCGAGCGGGACCGGTTTCGCCGGAATGCCGACCACCGTCGATCCCGGCGCGACGTCCTTGGTGACCACGGAATTGGCGCCGATCTTCGCGCCCTCTCCGACGTCGATCGGGCCGAGCACCTGTGCTCCGGAGCCGATCACGACGCCGGAGTGGATCGTGGGATGGCGCTTCCCACCGGCCCCCGCGGTCGGGTTGGTCCCGCCAAGCGTGACGCTCTGATAGATGGTGACGTCGTCGCCGATCTCGGCGGTCTCGCCGATCACGCTGAAGCCGTGGTCGAGGAAGAAGCGCCGCCCGATCTTCGCTCCGGGGTGAATGTCGATCGCGGTTAGGAACCGGGCGAAATGATTGACCAGCCGGGCAACGAAATAGAGCTGCCCTTCCCACAGCCAGTGCGCGACGCGATGCAGGCCAAGCGCCCAGACGCCGGGGTAGAATGCGACATCCCACCGGGAGCGCGCCGCCGGATCGCGCGATTTGACCGAATCCAGATAGTCGATCAGGCCGGACTGCAAGCTTGGGACACCTCTTGATGCTTCTGGGCCAATCTAGGTTCTGAGGAGAACAAATACCAGCCGAGTTGAATATCCCTTAAGCCAGAGGCGCTTGCGGAAAGCTGGACGGTCCGGCAAAGCGCGCGCACCAACAGGGCGGAGGTCAAAATTCTCCCGGATATTTTGGCGGATCCGCAGGCGCTTGCCGCCTTCATCCTGATCGGGTTCGCCGCGCAGTTGGTCGACGGCGCTCTCGGCATGGCCTTTGGCCAGATTTCAAGCACGTTGCTGATCACCATGGGCTTGCAGCCCCGTCTGGCCTCGGCCGGAGTTCACGGAGCGGAGACCTTCACCACCGCCGTGTCCGCGATCAGCCACGTCGCTCATCGCAATGTCGACTGGTGGCTGTTTTTTCGAATCGTCATACCCGGCGTGATCGGCGGCATCCTCGGTGCCTATGTGCTCGTCCAGATCAGCGCCGAAACCGCCAAGCCCGTCGTGCTCACCTACCTTACGGCGCTGGGCATCTATCTGTTCTATCGCGGTGTCATGCACCGCCATACGGAGCGTCGGCCAAAGGTGATCGCTCCGCTCGGCCTGGTTGGCGGATTTCTCGACGCCGCGGGCGGCGGTGGATGGGGTGCCATCGTCACCACCAACCTGCTCGTCCAGGGCAGCAATCCCCGCAAGACGATCGGCACCGTCAACACGGCCGAATTCTTTCTGACGATCACGATTTCCGCGACTTTTCTGGTTACGCTGACGGTGACCGCCAGCAGCGAAGAGCAGCAATTGCTCTGGCAGGCCATGACGGGATTGGTCATCGGCGGCGTCATCGCCGCTCCGTTCGGAGCCCGGATCGCCAAGCGCGTGAACCCCGATCGGCTGCTGACTTTCGTCGGCGCGCTGGTCATGCTCACCAGCGGCTACGGACTTTATCGCGCGCTCACCTAGAGCGGGAGCGTCGCGTGAACGGTGGCAAGCGCCTTCATGACGGCGCCGATCCGGACCGCCGACTGGATTGTCTCCGATTTGACGCCATGCTCGACGAGCACGCGCTCATGGCTGTCGATGCACAGGCCGCAACCGTTCATCGCTGAAACGGCGATGCTGAACAGTTCGAACTCCGCCTTGGGAATGCCGTGCGAGCCGATGACGTTCATCCTAAGGCGCGCCGGCATCGTCCCATATTCGGGGTTCGCGACCAGGTGGACGAACCTGTAATAGACATTGTTCATGGCCATCACGGCGGCCGCGGCTCGAGCCGCGTCGGCCTGGGTCTCAGTGAGCTTGCCCCGCACATGCGCTTCGGCGGCGGCCACGAGCGGCCGGTATCCGGACCCGTGGGCGCAGGCCAGCAGCAGGCCGGACTTGCGGTCCTCGCTCAGCTGCTGGTCGTTCAGGATCGATGAGAGGTTGAGCCGGATGTCCTTCGCATAATCCGGCAGAGATTCCGCAAAGTCCTTGAGCGACATTCCTTGCTCCTGATCGAATGAAAAAAAGGGGCGGGCCTGGGGATGGAGCCCGCCCCTTCGCGCGGCCTGGCCGAGAACGCGGCGGCCGTCACGGCCTCTCGGGGAGGAGAGAGGCCCTTAGGCAGCCGGGCGCAACACCTCTTCGCCCGGGTTCCAGTTGCACGGGCAAAGCTCGTCCGTCTGGAGAGCGTCGAGCACGCGCAGGGCTTCGGCCGGGTTGCGGCCGACGTTGAGCCCGTTCACCGTCACATGCTGGATAGTGTTGTCGGGATCGGCGATGAAAGTCGCGCGGAAGGCGACGCCTTCATCCTTGTCGAGAATGCCGAGCGCCTCCGCCAGCTCCCTCTTGTTGTCGGCGATCCACGGAAAATCCGCTTGCGCGAGTTCGGGGTTCGAACGGCGCCAGGCGAAATGAACGTGCGCCGTGTCCGTGGACGCACCGATCAGGTCGGCGTCTCGGTCTGCGAAATCGCCCTTGAGCTCGCCATAGCCGACGATCTCGGTGGGGCAGACGAACGTAAAGTCCTTGGGCCAGAAGAAAATGATCTTCCATTTGTCGTTGGTCTCGCCAAGGTCGAGCGTCTCGCCGGCCGGCAACGCATCGATGCCCCGCTGGACCGAAACTCTGAGGGCGGGAAACTTGTCACCAACGGTCAACATTCAAGGCTCCTTAGTTGCAATGCACAAAATCCTTTTTGCACCGCAACATGTAGGGTGCTGGCCTAAATCGTTCAAACCTATTATAGTGGACACATTGATTGGGAATTCCGATTATGGCCGTTCACCTGCCGACGATCAGGCAGCTCCAGTATCTCGTGTCGCTCCGTGAGCACGGCCATTTCGGCAAGGCCGCCGACGCCTGTTTCGTGACCCAATCGACCTTGTCGGCGGGCCTGAGGGAGCTCGAGACCTTGCTCGGCGTGGTGCTCGTCGAGCGGACCCGCCGGGTGGTTCGCTTCACGGCGCTTGGGGAAAAGATCGCGGACAAGGCGGTCCTGGTCCTTCGCGAAGCCGAAGAGCTCGCGGAAATGGCGCACGCCCAGGGCAAGCCGCTGCACGGGGAATTGCGGATGGGCGTGATCCCGACGATCGCCCCGTTCCTGCTTCCGGCGATGCTCCCGAAGCTCCGCGGCGAATGGCCCAGCCTGAAGCTCTACCTGAGGGAGGAGACGAGCCAGGCCGCCTGCGACGCCCTCCACCGCGGTCAGTTGGATTGCGTCCTCCTCGCCCTTCCCTACGCCTGCGGGGACGTCGATTCCGCCCCCTTGTTCGACGACCGGCTGTTCGTCGCCTTTCCGGGGGGAGAGGCTCCGCGCGGAGCCATGGTCGACGTCGATTCCATCGATGAGAACCGGATGCTCCTGCTCGAGGACGGGCACTGCCTGAAGGACCATGCCCTGTCGGCATGCAACCGACCCGAGCTGCGCGCGCACGCGGCGATGATGGGAACGTCGCTCCATACGCTCGTGCAGATGGTCGACAACGGCCTCGGTCTCACGTTCATCCCTTCGATGGCGATCGAGGCCGGGATCCTGGACGGTACTCATGTCGATGCGAAGCCGCTCCGAGCCGAGCATGGCTTTCGCCAAATCGCGCTGATCTGGCGCCGGTCGAGCACTCGCGAGGGCGAGTTCCAGCTTCTAGCGGTGACGCTCCGCCGGATCGTGCGCGAACTCATCCCCGACCTTGAAGCGGTCGAGCCGATGGAACCGATGTCCGCTTAATCGGCATCGCCGCGGCGCCGGGAGGGGACTGGGGAGCGCCGCGGCGGGCCGAAACTTGGCGGCTAATTGGCCATGGCCGCCTCGCGATCGCGGACCTCGGCCCGCGCTTCGCCTCCGGGCCGGCGAAGGTCGAACCGGTCGGCGTTCATCACCTTCGTCCATGCGGCCACGAAGTCCTTCACGAACTTTTCCTCATTGCCTTTCTCGGCATAAACCTCGGCCGTCGCGCGCAGCTGGCTGTTCGAACCGAAGATCAGGTCGGTCCGGGTGGCACGCCATTTCTCCTGCCTGCCGCCGCGGTCGTAGCCGATGAATTCCTCGTCGCCGCTCTCGTCGGTCACCTGCCAGAAGGTGTCGTTGTCGAGCAGGTTGACGAAGAAGTCGTTGGTCAGCTGGCCCTTGCGGGTCGTGAAGACGCCATGCGGTGCATCCCGATGATTGGCGCCGAGCACGCGCAGGCCGCCCAGCAACACCGCCATTTCGGGTGCGGATAGTCCGAGCAGCGAAGCGCGATCGAGAAGCAGCTCCTCGGTCCGCACCGAATGCTTGGTCTTCAGATAGTTGCGGAAGCCGTCGGCTGCAGGTTCCATCACTCCGAAGCTTTCGACGTCGGTCCATTCCTGCGGCGCGTCGCCGCGCCCGCCGGTGAACGGGACCTCGACATTGAAGCCGGCGTCCTTCGCCGCCTTTTCGACCGCGGCCGTGCCTGCCAGGACGATCGCGTCCGCCATCGATAGGCCGCCGCGCAGCTCGTCGATCTTCTCAAGAACCTTGGCCAGCTCCTCCGGCTCGTTGACGGCCCAGTCCTTCTGCGGGGCAAGCCGGATGCGCGCGCCGTTAGCGCCGCCGCGGTGATCGGTCTTGCGATACGTCGAAGCCGACGCCCAGGCCGCCTTGACCAGCTGGCCGACGCCAAGCCCCGCATCGAGGATCTTCGACTTGAACACCGATACGTCCGCGTCAGACGGCTTCGTGCCCGCCGGAACCGGGTCCTGCCAGATCAAATCCTCTTCCGGAACTTCCGGGCCGAGGTAGCGGACCTTGGGACCCATGTCGCGGTGAGTCAGCTTGAACCAGGCGCGGGCGAAGGCGTCCTTGAACGCTTCATGGTCGTTCCGGAACTTCTCGGAGATCTTGCGGAACTCGGGGTCCTCCCTCAACGCCATGTCGGCGGTCGTCATCATCGTCGGCACGCGCTTCGACGCGTCGTGCGCCGCCGGCGCCATGTCCTCTTCGCGCTGGTTGATCGGCTGCCACTGCTGCGCGCCGGCCGGCGACTTCACCAGCTCATACTCATAGTCGAGCAGCAGCCGGAAATAATTGTCCGACCACTGCGTCGGGGTGTTCACCCAAGATCCCTCGATTCCGCTGGTGATCGTATGCTCGCCGAACCCGCTTTCGTGGGCGCTCGCCCAGCCAAGTCCCTGGAGGGTGATGTCGGCCGCCTCCGGCGCGACGTCGACGAGGCTCGGGTCGCCCGCGCCATGCGCCTTGCCGAAAGTGTGACCGCCGGCGGTCAGCGCGACCGTCTCCTCGGGGTTCATCGCCATCCGCTCGAAGGTCACCTTGATGTCGCGAGCCGACTGCAGCGGGTCGGGATTGCCGCCGGGGCCTTCCGGATTGACGTAGATGAGGCCCATCTGGATTGCGGCCAGCGGATGCTCGAGCTCCATCTCACGTTCCGGCTGGATGCGCGTCTCAGAGCCCTCGTTGACCCACTTTTCCTCCGCGCCCCAATAGACGTCGCGCTCGGGTTCGTAGATGTCCTTGCGGCCGCCGCCGAAACCGAAGATCGGACCGCCCATCGATTCGATCGCCACGTTTCCGGCGAGAATGAACAGGTCGGCCCAACTGATGTTCTGGCCGTATTTCTGCTTGATCGGCCACAGCAGCCGCCGCGCCTTGTCGAGGTTGCCGTTGTCGGGCCAGCTATTGAGCGGCGCGAAGCGCTGGTTGCCCGAGTTGGCGCCGCCGCGTCCGTCGGCGGTGCGGTAGGTGCCGGCTGCGTGCCAAGCCATGCGGATGAAGAAGGGCCCGTAGTGTCCGTAGTCGGCCGGCCACCACGGCTGGCTGTCGGTCATCAACGCGGTCAGATCGCGCTTGAGTGCCTGGTAGTCGAGCCTGTTGAACGCTTCGGCATAGTCGAAGTCCTCGCCCATCGGATCGGGCGAAACGCCGCCCTGGTGAAGGATGTCGATCGGCAAGGCTTCCGGCCACCAGTCGCGGTTCGTGCGGCCGAGCAGGGAGCGCAGGGTGCTCGGCCGGTCCACCGGACAACCCATCGATGCGCCGGTCTTTGCGTCCATCTTTGCCGCCTCTCCTCGGTTTCGTTCTCGAGCCAGCCCTAAGCGCGCCGGTGGAGCGGCGGAAACGATTAAAGTTGGTCAGAGAAAGCAGCAGAATCGATTATTCGATCCGGAAGTCAGTCCATGTGCCTGAGGCCGACCCGCAGATAGTCGTAACCGGTAATCAGGGTGAGGGCCGCGGCTGCCCACAGGCTGGCGATTCCAACCAGGTGGATCCAGTGCTGCGACGGAAATGCGCCGCCGAGGATCAGCGCGCCCAGCGCGACCAGCTGGAAGGTAGTTTTCCATTTCGCGAGCGCGCTCACCGGAACGAGCACCTTGAGCTCGGCGAGGAACTCGCGAAGGCCGGACACCATGATCTCTCGCAGCAGGATGATCAGCGCCGGGATGACGCTCCAATCCTCGATGATCGGGGCATCGCCGTCGGCCCTGCGGCTGGCCATCAGCATGACGAGCACCGCAGCGACCATGATCTTGTCGGCGATCGGATCAAGGAACTGTCCAAGCCTGGAGATCTGCCCCTGGGCGCGCGCGAGATAGCCGTCGAAATAATCGGTGATTCCGACGATGCAGTAGAGGACGAAGGTTATCGCATAGTCCCACGGCGCCGGCTTCCACAGCAGGAACACGAGCATCGGCACCGCGAAGATACGGGACAGCGTCAGCAGGTTGGGCAGCGACAGCATCCTCTCGATGCCGTTATAGGGTTTGGCGGCCCGCGCAAAGCTGGCTATGCGATGCGCCAACCCACCATGACGACCCGCGCGGGCCAAGCTTGATCCAGAACATCACCCACCTGCTGCGCGCGCGGCGCTTCGCGCCCCTTTTCGCGACCCAGTTCCTCGGCGCCTTCAACGACAGCCTCTTCAAGCAGGCGGTCGTGCTGTACGTCACTTACCAGCTCTATTCGAACCCCGCGAAGGAGTTCCAGTTCAGCGCCATCGCGCAGGGCCTGTTCATCCTGCCCTTCTTCCTCTTCTCCGCGCTCGCGGGGCAGCTCGCCGACGATCACGACAAGTCGCGCCTGATCCGGATCATCAAGCTCGCCGAGATCGCCATCATGCTGGTCGGCGGAGCTGGCCTGCTCCTCGCCAACATTCCTCTCATGCTCGCCGCGGTCTGCGCGATGGGCGTCCACTCGACATTCTTCGGGCCGATCAAATATGCGATCCTGCCGCAACACCTGCGGCGAGACGAGGTGCTCGGCGGAACCGGATTGGTCGAAGCGGGAACCTATCTCGCCATTCTCGGCGGAACGATCCTCGCGGGTATCCTGGCGACATCTCCGTCGATCGCGGCGGCGGCGACCGTCGGGCTTGCCGCCCTCGGCTATCTCGCCGGCCGGCAGGTTCCTCCCGCCCCGCCCGCCGCCGAGCGGATCCCGTTCGACCGGCACATCGTCCGCGCGTCGATCGCGCTGGTGAACGCGACGATGCACATCCCGCGACTGTTCCTCGCGATCTGCTCGATCAGCTTCTTCTGGACGATCGGCGCCGTGCTGATCATCATTTTCCCACCGCTCGTGAAGAACATTTTGGGAGCCGACGAGCAGGTCGCGAGCCTGTTCATCGCCATCTTCTCGGTCGGAATCGCGATTGGTTCCGTGCTCATCAACCGGCTTCTCAAGAGCGAGGTATCGGCGCGTTACGCTCCGGCTTCGGTGACCGCCATGGGCGCCTTCGTATTCCTCCTGCATTTCATCGCGCTGGGCTGGGGAGAACATGGCGACGAACTGATCACGCTGGGCAATTTCATCTTTCATCCGATGGCAGGCCTGATGATTCTCGCGCTCCTGGGAGTGGCGATCACCGGTGGAATGTTCGTCGTTCCGCTCTACGCCTTCCTGACCACGACCGTGCCCAAGACCGAGACCGCGCGGACGGTTGCGGCCAACAACATCGTCAATTCCGGCGCGATGGTGATCGGCTCGCTACTGGCTTTCGCACTCAGCAGCCTCGGTGTCGGGCCGGTCGGCCAGCTGCTGATGGTCGCGGGCATGTGCCTGATTTCGGCCTGGCTGGGCTGGAAGCTTCACCTGGCTTGCGATTGAGCAGCCGCACTCGGGCGGCATCATCGGCCGGCTGCTCCTAGGCCAGCAGCAGCGAGACGAAGATGAAGCCGGCGAGGAAGGTTGTCGCGAACAGCCTGAGATCGTCGCCGGTCGCAGCCTCGACCGTGACCGCGGACAGCCGCCAACCCGGCGCTCGGCCGAACTGCCTTGGATCCTGTGCGATGCCTGGACGGCCGTACGACATGGCGAAACCCTAACGCGGCTTTAACCATGTTCAATAACCTTTCGCGCGCGCTAGGGCTCCGCCTGTCCCAGCGCGGGACAGACGTGAGAATTTCAATGCTTAGGGGCTCAGCCGTTGATTACGTTGGGCAATGGCGGGGACGCGGGGCGGCTGCGCGCAAGCAGCTCGCGGGCCTTTTCGGCCGGCATCGGTTTTCCAAAATACCAGCCCTGGCCCACTTCGCAGCCCAGCATGACCACCGCCTGGTAAACCGATTCACTCTCGATTCCCTCGACGCAGACCGGGACGGACAGAGCGTTGGCGAGCGTCGTCACCGCCTGGATGATGGCCAGATTTTCCTCATTGTCGTGGACATTGGTGACAAAGCTTCGGTCGATCTTGATCTGGTCGAACGGCAGCGATCGAAGGCTCGAGAGCGACGAGAATCCCGTCCCGAAATCGTCGAGCGCGAGCAGCACGCCCTGGTTTTTCAGGCTGGTCACCATCGACCGGGCGAGGTCCGAGTCGGTAAACAGCGAGCTTTCGGTGATCTCCACCACCAGCCGGTCCGGCGGAAAGCCCGTCTCGGTCAGCATCCTGACGATCCGGTGGGCGAGCCAGCCGTCGGTGAATTGTGACGGGGAGATGTTCACCGAAATCTTGATGGACGAGTCCCAGCTCGCCGCCTGCTGCAGGGCTTCGGCGATCACCTGTTCGGACAGGCGCCCGATGACTCCGATCTCCTCGGCCACCGGAATGAAGCTGTCGGCCCCGATGATTCCCGAATGCGGGTGGTTCCAGCGCGCGAGGACTTCGAAGCCGATGATCTCGCCCGTGCGCAGGTCCACCTGCGGCTCGAAATAGGGCAGGAACTGGCCGTGCTCGAGCCCGAAGCGGATTCCCTGCTCGATCTCGCCTTGCGCAACCAGGGCGCGTTCCATCCCCGAATCGAACCAGATGGGCCGGGCGACGCGGCCGTTCTTCGCGTGGTTGAGCGCGATGTCGGCGCGGCGGAGCAGGTCGGGCACCCGCGCTTCCGACGCCTTCGCCGAGGCAATTCCGGCGAACGCGCCGACCTGGATCGCCCGGTCGTCGATCGTGAACGGACGGCTGGCTGTCCGAAGCGCCGTTTCGGCATGTTCCTCGGCACGCGCGAGCTCCGCCGGACCGAACGCCATGGCTGCGGCGAATTCGTCGCCGCTTAGCCGGCCGACGACGGCCTCCGGCCCGAGATCCTCCGCCAGCGCTTCGGCCAGCATCTTCAGAAGGCGATCGCTGATGTCGTGGCCGTGCTGATCGCTGACAACCTTGAAGCGGTGGATCTGGAGCGACAGCATGACGACATAGTCGCCGCGTTCCAGAGCGCTCGCCGTCAGCAGCTCAGCCCCGTCAGCGAAGCCCTTTCGATTGTTGATTCCGGTCACCGGGTCGGTGGTTGCAAGGACCGCGGCGCGGCGCTCGCCCTCGGCACGGCGCTCGGCTTCATGCTGGAGGTCGACGTAGCGGCGCCAGCCGAACAGGATCAGTACGACATTCAGGGTAAGCGCCGTCGCCGCGAGGCGCACGTCCGCTCCGAACACCTGCCCGCCGAGGCGGACCTGATGAAAGAAGGTCGTCCCGTTCCAGATCAGGAGCATCACGGCGGTCACGAGCACCGAAAGCACGATCGCGTCGCGCCCCGCGGACGACCGCCGCGCGCTCTTGTTCACCGAAGGGACCGGTTGCTCCACGCCGTACACAGGCTCGAATTAGGCCGGAAACGCTTAATAAATTCTCGCACTGTCGAGTTAAGCATAATTAGCCGGACCGCCACCTTCGACACGGCCTGGACCGGCCGCGCGATCATCATGCTCGGATCGCCGGCTTCGCCGATCCGCTGGGATCGGCTGCTGGCCGCGATGGTGCGGACGGCGGGATTTGAACCCGCACGCCCTTTAGGGGCAGAAGATTTTAAGTCTCCAGCGTCTACCTGTTCCGCCACGTCCGCGTGGGGGGATTGCCCGGCTCGCCTGTCCTTCGGACGCGCGGCACGGGCCGATCATAATTCGGCGAGCGCGTCCTGCAGGTTGAGGCGTTCGCGCATTTCCTTGCCCGGCTTGAAATAGGGCACCCGCTTGGCGTTCACCGACACGGCTTCCCCGGTTCGCGGATTGCGGCCGACCCGGGCGTCGCGGTTGCGGGTCGAGAAGGCCCCGAAGCCGCGCAGCTCAACGCGGCCGCCGGTCGCCAGTTGCTCGGTGATGGAATCGAAGATCGCGCTGACGACGCCTTCGACCTCGCGCTGGGTAAGGTCCGGAAAATCGGTGCACAGCTTCTGCACCAGCTCGGAACGGATCATTGGAATCCCCGCAAAGGATTGAACCCGGCCCCGTGACTCCCCCGATACTAGGGGCCGCTCCAGTCCACGCTGTCAGGAAACCTTGTCTCACGCAAGTCGGATTCGACGCGGCGCTAACGCAAATTAACGCCGCGTTTCCCGTTACTTCTTCTTGGTTTTCTTTTCCGGTTTGCCGGAATCCTTGCCCGTGTCCTTGGCGCTGGCCTCCGCCTTTTCCTTGAGCGCGGCCCCGAGAATGTCGCCGAGCGATGCGCCCGAATCCGACGATCCGTATTGCGCGACGGCTTGCTTTTCCTCGGCGATCTGGAGCGCCTTCACCGAGAAATTCGGCTTCTTCGAACGGTCGAAGCCACTGACCATCGCGTCGAGCTTCTGACCCGGCTGGAAACGCTCCGGACGCTGCTCGTCGCGGTCGCGGCCAAGGTCGGTGCGCTTGATGAAGCCGGTCACCCCGTCGTCGCCGACCTGGACGTCGAGACCCGCATCCTGAACGGCGCGCACGGTGACGGTGACGGTCTCGCCCTTGTTGACGCCCGCGCCACCACGAGTTCCGCTGCGGGGAGCACCGGCACCGGCGCCCGATCCGCCGCCCTCGAGCTGCTTCATGCCGAGGCTGATGCGCTCCTTCTCGACGTCGACATCAAGCACCTGGGCCTTGACCACCTCACCCTTGCGGTGGAGCTGCAGCGCCTGCTCGCCCGACACGCCCCAGGCGATATCCGACATGTGCACCATCCCGTCGACATCGCCCTCGAGGCCGATGAACAGGCCGAACTCGGTCGCATTCTTGACCTCGCCTTCGACGGCCGACCCGGCCGGATGCCTCTCGGCAAACGCGGCCCACGGATTCTCCTGCGCCTGCTTGAGGCCCAGCGAAATGCGGCGCTTCTCCTCGTCGACCTCGAGCACTTTCACGTCGACTTCCTGCGACGTGCTGACGATCTTGCCCGGGTGAACGTTCTTCTTGGTCCAGCTCATCTCGGAAACGTGGACCAGGCCCTCGATTCCAGGCTCCAGCTCGACGAACGCGCCGTACTCGGTGATGTTGGTGACCCGGCCGCGGAACACTCCGCCGATCGGATATTTGGCCGCCGCGCCCTCCCATGGGTCGCTCTCGAGTTGCTTCATGCCGAGGCTGATGCGCTGGGTCTCGCGGTTGATGCGGATGATCTGCACCTTCACCGTGTCACCGATGCCCAGCACCTCGGACGGGTGGTTGACGCGTTTGTAGCTGATGTCGGTGACATGGAGCAGGCCATCGATCCCGCCGAGATCGACGAATGCGCCATAATCGGTGATGTTCTTGACCACGCCCTCGATCACCTGGCCCTCGGCCAGGCTCTGGATCAGCCCGCTGCGCTGTTCGGCGCGGGTTTCCTCGAGAATCGCGCGACGCGACACGACGATATTGCCGCGGCGCCGGTCCATCTTGAGGATCTGGAACGGCTGCGGCAGGTCCATGAGCGGCTGGACGTCGCGCACCGGACGGATGTCGACCTGCGAACCGGGAAGGAAGGCGACGGCGCCGCCGAGGTCGACCGTGAAGCCGCCCTTCACACGGCCGAAGATCACGCCCTCGACGCGGTTGCCGGCCGAGAACTCGCCCTCGAGCTTGTCCCAGGCGGCTTCGCGGCGGGCGCGGTCGCGCGACAGCATCGCCTCGCCCGCGGCATTCTCGACCCGGTCGACATAGACCTCGACCTCGTCGCCGACCTGGAGTTCCGACTTCTGGCCCGGCGCTGCGAATTCGCGAAGCGCGACCCGACCCTCGGACTTCAGGCCCACGTCGATCACCGCCATGTCGTTCTCGATCGCGGTGACGGTGCCTTTCACCACCTTGCCCTCGAACGCCTCATTCTCGCCGCCGAGGCTTTCGTTGAGGAGGGCCGCGAAATCGTCGCGGGTGGGAAATGTCGTGGTCGCCATAAAGTCTGTCGTCTCTCTAATTCACTCGGGCCTGCCGCTTGGCGCGCCACCGTGGCGGCCTTCACATGCGGACCTGGTCAAATGTACTGCCGCACCGGGCTCATCCCGAAACGGCGTCCACCGCTCGTTCAATGGCAAAGAGCGCGTTCCGGTGCCGGTTTAGCCGGGCAACCGTACGCGCTCGCCAAAGGACGGGCTGCCGCGGGCGCTACGCTGAGCATCCGCAGGACGGCGCGCCTTAGCTTAGAGGGGTTTGGAGGGCAAGCAGTTGCGAACTGCCCCGCAAGAGCGCAGGTTCGGATCATGGCCAGCGTCGACTGCGCATTCACAAGGCGGCTCGGCTTCTGACGCGCTTGGCCGTCCGGACGCTGACTCTCAACCCTTCCATCGACGTGTCGAGCGATACCGGGAAGGTCGAACCGACGCGCAAGGTCCGCACGTGTAACGAGCGGATCGATCCCGGCGGCGGCGGGATCAACGTCGCTCGCGTGCTCCACCGCTTCGGGACGAGCGTCGAGGCCCTGTACCTCGCCGGCGGAGCGACCGGCGGCTCGCTCGACGTGCTGCTCGAGCGCGTGGGTCTAGCCCGGCGCTGTGTGCCGATCGCCGACGACACCCGAACCAGCCTGACCATCCACGAGCATTCGACGGGCCTCGAATACCGCTTCGTTCCGGAAGGTCCGACGATCACGAAGGCGGAGCTCGAGGAGTGCTGCAAGGCCGTCGCGGCCGCCGAATGCGACTATTTCGTCGCCAGCGGCTCGCTACCCCCCGGAGTTCCCGACGATTTCTACGCAATCGTCAGCGAGCCGGTGCGCGAGCGCGGGGCGAGGTTCGTGCTCGACACCTCCGGTGCCGAGCTTGACGCGGCTATCGCGGTGGGCGGGATCCATCTCGTCAAGGCCAGCGGCGAGGAGCTCGAGCCCGCGGGAGCCGAGGACATCGTCCGCTCCGGCCGGGCCGAACTTGTCGCCATTACGCTCGGCCGCGACGGAGCCGAGCTGATCACTCCGACCGGCCGCTTCGCGCTCCCCGCCGTTCGGACCGAGGTCGTCAGCACGGTCGGCGCGGGCGACAGCTTCCTTGCCGGAATGACCTACGGCCTCGCCACCGGGCTCGAGCCGATCGCCGCGTTCCGGATCGCCGTGGCGGCCGGAGCGGCGGCCACGCTCTCTCCCGGCACCGACCTTTGTTATCCCGATGACGTCGAGCGGCTGCTTGCGCACGTCCCCGACCCCGAGCCGCTGAGATGAGATCGCCATGACCCACGTGCGAATCTGGAAATTCCGACCGCCCGAGGGCCGAGAGCGGGAGTTCGCACGGGCCTATCGCGGCGACGGCCGATGGGCCGAGCTGTTCGGCAAGGCTCGCGGCTATCGCGGATCGACGTTGCTCGGCCCGGTCGAGCCGGGCGGCTGGTGGGTGACCATCGACCGGTGGGATTCAGCGGCGGATTTCGAAGCGTTCGGCCATGATCTCGGCGACGACTATCGCGCGCTCGACGAAGAGCTCGAGGGCGTCGCCGGCGAGGAGGAATTCGTCGGCGCGTTCGAGGAACGCGGCTGACTGACGTCGTACGCTCTGAACCACTTCATGACGCTCGTCACCGAGCCATAGCCACTGTGGAGCGGCACCGTTCCGGACGCGAGGATCTGGCGATCCGCGCCGTCGAGCAGCGCGTAGCTGACCGCCACCGCCGCCGCGGTGTAAAGGGGCGGGCCGCCGAGGAACGTCCACAAGTTCTTCTTCGTATAATAGCTGCCGGCGAGCTGGTGATTGAGAACCAGTATTGGCGTGCCGCTGCCGAGCAGGCGCTTGATCGCCTTCTGGCGAAGAATGCGGTCGATTACCGTCTCGCCTTGCGCCGGCGCCGTCGTAAGGGTCGTGACGAATGCCTCCCACGATTTGGCGGCGGCGTCCGCTGCCGCGACGGCCTCGGCGACGGCCGGGTCCTGCCCGGCGGATTTTCGCTTCTCGTCGGCCTTGGCGACGAGCGCCAGGTAATGCTTCGAAGGATCGTCGAGCTCGTCGACAAGCTCCTGCGCCTCTGCTGCGGTGAGCTGCTGCGGGATGTAGATCCGGCCGCCTGGAGCGAGCTTCGGCCGGAGGTATGCGGCGGCCGCATACATGACGGTTCGATCCGGCAGGGTGATATCGACCTTTCCGAACTTGTAGTCGGTCAGGAAGTAGCTCCCGAGCTTCGATGCCGCGTCCAGCAGCGCTCCGGCCGCGGCGACCGGCGGCACGACCCCCGCGACGGTCTCCCTACGAGCGGGTTCCGGCAACTTGTCGAGCCGTTCCTTGGCGTCGATCATGCGGCGATCGATCTGTTTTCGTTGAAAGTCATAAAAATCGAGCTGCGCCAGCGAAACGTCGTCGGCACTTGTAACGAGCAGCAGTTGCTTGGTCCCCCGCAGCGGTGCGGTGAGATCGTCGGCGATCCGGTCTGCGGCGCGGTTCGCCGCATCGACCGCAAGCACAAGGGCTTCCGGCCTGGCCGGGTCCGTCCCTTCGGTCACGCTCCCCGTGATCGCCGTCTGCCCGGTGACGCTGCCCAGTCCCGCCTGGAACTCGGCCGCCTTGGCATCGAGCGCCGCCTTGCGCGCCTCGAACGCCGCCTTCTTGGCCTTTTCTACCGCTTCGATCTTCTTCCAATACTGGATTTCCGGATCGACCGGGTCCGCCGGATTGTCCGCTGGCTGTTGTGCTACCATCGCCGCCCCCATCAGCAGGCAAAGAATGCCCGTGCCCATGGCATTTCCCCCCGATGCCATGCGACACCAACCGAGCATGTTGTCGCACGAACGGCCGCCGACTCAGGCCAACCGTCTTTGAAGCCTACATTAATTTGTTGTTAAGCGGGAACAGAATCGAGGAATTCGGCCAATGCCGCTTTACGCAATCGGAGATCGCGCTCCACGGATGGCTCAGGGTGCCTGGGCGGCACCGTCGGCCGACCTGATCGGCGACGTCCAGCTGGGGCCGCGCGCGAGCGTCTGGTTCGGCGCCGTGATCCGCGCCGACAACACGCCGATCCTCATCGGCGAGGAGAGCAACATCCAGGACGGCGCGATCGGCCATAGCGACCCCGGCTTCCCGTTGACCATCGGCGCGCGCGTGACGGTTGGCCACCAGGCGATCCTCCACGGCTGCACGGTTCACGACGACTGCCTGATCGGCATGGGCGCGAAGCTGCTCAACGGCGCCGCGCTCGAGCCCGAATGCCTGGTCGGTGCCGGAGCGTTGATCACGGAGGGCAAGCACTTCGCTAGCGGCAGCCTGATCGTGGGCTCACCCGCGCGCGTCGTGCGACAGCTTACCGACGCGGAAAGGCAGGCGCTGAGAATTTCCGCCGCGCATTATGCCGAGAAAGCCGCGCGCTACGCAGAAGCACTGTGTCTGGTCACGCGAGACCATCGCAAGGAGCCTTGAAATAAGCGAAATTATGACATAAATAAAGGTCATGATCGATCCAATCCTGGCCGCCGCCGGCATCAGCATTTCAGAGCTCAAGAAGAATCCTTCCGCGGTTATCGCGGCAGCGGAGGGCTTCCCTGTCGCTGTGCTCAACCACAACACGCCAACCGCCTATCTCGTCCCCGCCAAGGCCTGGGAAGAACTGATGGATCGTCTCGAAGACATCGAATTGGCGGAAATCGTACGGCAGCGTCAGGGACAGAAGAGCGTCAAGGTGAACATTGAAGACCTATGAGCTCGAATTCCTTCAGGACGCGCTCAAGGAGTGGAACAAGCTCGGCTTCAATGTGCGGGAGCAATTCAAGAAGAAGCTGACGGAGCGGCTGTCCAATCCGCACGTCCCTTCGGCACGGCTCCATGGCCTGGGCGATTGCTATAAAATCAAACTCAGGGCAGCCGGCTACCGCCTAGTCTATCGGGTGAAAGACGATCGGCTTGTCGTCATCGTGATTGCCGTTGGCCGGCGCGACCGCAACCTCGTGTACAAAATTGCGGCGGGCCGGGTGGATTAGTGGCGCGCCAGGGCGGGCGGTGCGTGAGGTCACCGACGCGGAACGCCAAACCCTGCGCTTATCGACAGCGCATGAGCCGCGACCCCTTCATGGCCCCGATCGCAGCGAAATCTGCGGTAGCGCCAAGCCTAAAGATGCGAGATCGCCTACCGTCAGGCACCCTTCTCCGTTGACCATCCGACCCGCAGTTGGACGCCATTGAATGCCCTTGGCTCGCTCAATTGATTAGGGCCGAGGTCTTCGAAGCCTACGAACCCGCAGAAATTCCGATAATCTTCGTAGCTGCTGCGGATTGGGCACCAACTCTGCACAATCATTGCAGCTTGTCTCGATCGGTAGCGATGCGCCTCGATTAAGGCAGCAGCTGTTCGATGGAACAGCTGATAGCGGAAGCGCCCAACCCCGGATGGGTCAAGACCCAGTCTTGAACAGAGGCCCGCCAAGCGGACTGCCTTTCCGGCACTGTCAACTCTACGCCACTCGTCGACGGTCTTGTCGAAACCTTCGTCCACTTTCGCTTCGACTGCGATCACGCCGAGCCGGTCTTCGACGCCCACAATGGCAAGCAAATCACTTTGTGGGTGAGACGGACGGCCGTCCTTCAAACTAGTCTGGCGCTCCGCATAAGCATCGATCAATTCGGCCCCGCGCCATTCCTCGGCATTATCGAGGAGAGATTGGATTGATCGAGGTAATCCATTTGCATTCCACCACTGATCAATCAGGCATTTAGCGGAACGGCCTTCCTTCCAATGATGCGGCGCTCCCAAGTAGGGGATGATGTCGGTTGGAACACGCAAAGGGACATGAATGCGCCTGATAGCAGCTCCCCCCAGCCCACTCACGGTTCTCTTGCTCAATACACCCGCGCCTTGGGCTTGATGTAGTCGATGTCGCTGGTGAGCGTAAACTCGTGCACCGGGCGATAGTCGATCTTCATGCCGTCCGCTGGCGCTTTCCCGCCCCAGCCGTCCATCCAAGCGAGCGTGTGCTTCATCCAGTTCTTGTCGTCGCGCTTGGGATAATCTTCCTGCATGTGCGCGCCGCGGCTCTCCTTGCGGTTGGCGGCGCAATGCATCGTCACCACCGCCTGCGCGAGGAGGTTGTCGAGCTCCAGCGTCTCGACGAGGTCGCTGTTCCAGATGAGGCTGCGGTCGCTCACGTGGACGTCGGCCATGCGCGTGAACACCTTGTCGATCTTCGCCACACCCTCGGCGAGCGTCCGGTCGGTTCGGAAGACCGCGCAGTCGGCCTGCATCGTACGCTGCATGTCCAGGCGGATTTCGGCGGTCGGGCTGCCGCCCTCGGCATGGCGGTACTTGTCGAGCCGGGTCAGCGCCTGCTCAGCGGCATCCGCGGGGAGCTGTCGCTGGATCGCGCCCGGCTTCACCACTTCGGCAAGCCTCAGGCCCGCCGCCCGGCCGAAGACGACGAGGTCGATGAGGCTGTTCGAGCCGAGCCGGTTGGCGCCGTGGACACTGACGCAGGCCGCTTCGCCGACCGCGAACAGGCCCGGCACGACCGCGTCGGGGTTGCCGTCCTTCAGGGTCACGACCTCGCCGTGATAGTTCGTCGGGATGCCCCCCATATTGTAGTGGACGGTGGGGATCACCGGGATCGGCTGGCGCGTCACGTCGACGCCCGCGAAAATCTTCGCGCTTTCGCTGATCCCGGGAAGCCGCTCGGCGAGGATCCTGGGGTCGAGATGGTCGAGGTGAAGGAAGATGTGGTCCTTGTGCTCGCCGACGCCGCGACCTTCGCGGATCTCCATCGCCATCGAGCGTGAGACGACGTCGCGGCTGGCGAGATCCTTCGTGTGCGGCGCATAGCGCTCCATGAAGCGCTCGCCTTCGCTGTTGGTGAGATAGCCGCCCTCCCCGCGCGCGCCCTCGGTGATGAGGACTCCGACGCCATAGACGCCCGTCGGATGGAACTGGACGAATTCCATGTCCTGCAGCGGCAGGCCGGCGCGGAGCACCATCGCATTGCCGTCGCCGGTGCAGGTGTGCGCCCCGGTGCAGGAGAAATAGATTCGGCCGAAGCCGCCCGTCGCCAGCACGACCGCCTGTGCGCGGAAGCGGTGGATTGATCCGTCGTCGAGGTTCAAGGCGACGACGCCGCGGCATTCGCCTTTCTCCATGATCAGGTCGATCGCGAAATATTCGATGAAGAAGTCGGCGTCGTGCTTCAGGCTCTGCGAATAGAGTGTGTGGAGCATCGCATGGCCGGTGCGGTCGGCCGCGGCGCAGGTCCGTTGCGCGGGAGGCCCCTCCCCCATGTCCTGGGTCATCCCGCCGAACGCGCGCTGGTAGATCTTGCCCTCGGCGGTACGGCTGAACGGCAGGCCCATGTGCTCCAGCTCGATCACCGCCGCCGGGGCCTCGCGAGTCATATATTCGATCGCGTCCTGGTCGCCGAGCCAGTCCGACCCCTTCACGGTGTCGTACATGTGCCATTGCCAGTGGTCGGGTCCCATGTTGCCGAGCGCCGCTGCGATCCCGCCCTGCGCCGCAACGGTGTGGCTTCGCGTCGGGAAGACTTTGGTGACGCAGGCCGTTTTCAGCCCGTGCTCGGCGGCGCCCATGGTGGCGCGAAGTCCGGAACCCCCGGCGCCGACGACCACCACGTCATAGCTGTGATCGACGATCTGATAGGGGCTCACGCGACGGCTCCGAATGCGATCCTCGCGAGCGCGAACAGGGCGAGCGCGCCGCCGCCGACCGCAAGGAACAGGAACAGGATGTTGAGGAAGAAGCGGTCGCCTTCACGGTGCACGTAATCGTCGACGACGACCTTGATCCCGTCGAGCGCGTGCTTGAAGCCGACGACGATCAGCAGAGCCATCGGCACCGCCCCGCTCGGGGCCCTCAGCCATTCGATCAAGGTGCGCTGGTCGAGCGAGGGGAGGAGCAGAAGCGAGGCGACCAGCCAGCTTCCGAGCAGGAGCAGGGCGATGCTGGTGACGCGCTCGGTCAGCCAGTGCTCGCCGCCTTCGCCGGCAGAGCCGAGGCCGCGGACCTTGCCGAGCGGAGTGGAGCTCTCGCCGAGGCTCATTTCACCACTCCCAAGAGGTAGAGCCACAGCGCCGCGGTCAGCAGCACCGACCCGACGATGGTCAGGATCGCAAAAGCCCGGTTGACGGGAATCTCGAACGCCGCGCCCGTGTCCGTCGAGAGGTGGCGGATTCCGGACAACAAATGTTGGAAGAAGCTCCAGGTGAGCCCGATCAGCACGACCAGCCCGACGGGGTGGGTCGCGGCCCGCATGAACAAGGCGAACGTCTCCGGTCCATCGGCGATTGCCATCAGCCACCAGGTGAGGATCGCCAGGCCGGCGACCGACAGCGCCACGCCGGTCGCCCGGTGGAGGATGGAAACGACCATGTGCGGGCCCCATCGCCAGATGGAAAGGTGGGGCGAGAGCGGTCGAGATCTTGCGGCCATGAAATGCCCTGGTTTGAGGTTGCTCGACTTGGGCGCGGCGGAGCGCCGCGAGGACGCGCTTAAGGCGGCGCTTTCGCAGAGGCAAGTTTGAGGCCTCGATCCTTGGCCCCGCCTAACCGCGTCTTAACCATTGTGCGGCAAGAGCGTCGGCAACAGCACGGCAGGCAAGCGATGGAGAGCGGACGGATGGGCGGCGAGACTGGGCAGCTTCAGCGGCTGACGGATGAGCAGGTGAGCGCGCGTCTTGCGGCTTACAACCCGGAAGGCTCGCTCGAGCGCGACGTCCAGCAGCTGTGGGAGCAGGCCGGGGACATCATCGAGGCCGAGGT